>NZ_MUZW01000053.1:0-36520 GCF_003266085.1 Methanosphaera sp. DEW79
ATATTACTTTTTTATAATTGAAATAAATTTTTATTAAAATTCAAAATAAAAAAAAAGAGACTTTTTTTAAAAATTTAAAATAAAATAAAAAACATGAAAAATATATAATCCCTCTAAAAACTAGTATTATCTTAAACACGCCATATATTATAGGATTTATTTGAAAATATAATTTATTAAATATATAATAAGTAAAAAAATAGATAAAAATAATAATTTTTAAATAACAATTAAAATATAATATAATATAATTAACTGAAATTAGATAAACATCAGCTAATTATTATGAATAACATATTTATTAAGTATTAATTTTTTTAATAAAAAAAAATTTAGTTAATGAATAAAAAGTGATTATATGAAAATAAATAACAAAAATCTTTTAATTGGATTCTTGTTTATATTACTCATAGTTTTAAGTGTTGGATCAGTAACAGCTAAAGATACCAACACCACACTATCTAGTAAAGTAGAACCACAAGACATGAGTACTACTCTAACAAAAGATAGTGCATTACAAACTAATGATAATAGTTTAAGTAGTATAAAAGAGAAACCTCAATCTAAAATTAAAAATAACCTAACTGAAGTAAATAATAAAGTTGTTAAAGTTAAAAATAACACTTTAGAAAATACTCATAACAATAAAGAAATTAAAAGTATAAAAAAAGAAGATATTCAAGACAATTCATTTAAAAATCTTCAAAAACAAATTGATGAAACAGAAAACACACTAACATTAACACATAACTATACTAAAACTGACACAGATAACACGATAATAATAAATAAAACATTCATATTAAATGGAAATGGATATACAATAAATGCTAAAAATAATAAAGGTATATTTACTATAACAAATAATGCAAAAGTAACACTTAAAAACATAATACTAGTAAATAGTACAGATAGTGCAATAACAACAGATATTAATACAGATTTAATACTAGAGAACACAACTGCAATAAACAACAAAGCTAAAAATGGTGGAGTAATATACAATAAAGGAAATCTATATATTAGCTATTCAACATTTGACAATAACTCTGTAGTAAATTATGGTGGAGTAATCTGTAATAATGGTACAGATAATACATATATAACTATAGAAAATTCATTATTTATGAATAACACTGCTACAACACCTAAAAATGGTGAAGGAGAAGGTGGAGCAATATACACAAAACTCAGTAGCTTAACTGTTACTAATACAAAATTTATAAATAATACAGCAGCAGTAACAGAAACAAATGGTGGAAATGGAGGAGCAATATGTATTGAAGATACAGCAAATCCAATAACAATAACTAACTCTAACTTCACAAAAAGTGTTTCAAGATACGGTGCAGCAATACTTGTAAATAATTATCATTCAAGTTGTGATAAATTAGCAGAAGTAACAATAACTAACTGTAACTTCACAGATAATGAAGGATTACATGGAGCAACATACTTCCTAAACACAACAGTAAATATAGAAGGAACAACATTTAACAATAACAGTGCAACATACCTTAGAAGTGATAAACAAAACTCAATGGGTGGAGCAATATGTTTTGATTACAATGCAATATGTAACATAAACAACTCAGTATTTACAAACAACTCTGCAGTAGGACGTGGAGGTGCAATAAGTGGAGGAATTTTTGAAGGTAATAGATTAATTGTAAATAACACATTATTTGAAGGAAATTATCTCCTAAATAAAACTAAATCCTTTGGAGGAGCAATAGATACATTAGTTAATGCAACAATACTAAACTCTAAATTCATAAATAACACTGCAGTAAATGGAGGAGCAATAATAAACATAGCAAATATGACAATAGAAAACACAACATTCACAAATAACACTGCAGTAAATAAAGGAGGAGCAATAGCAAACAATTGTACAGAAAATAACAAAGTAGAAATACATGATTCAACATTTATAGAAAACAGAGTAACAACACAAAAACACAACACTGGCCAAGGTGGAGCAATATACACAAAAAATACAGAATTCATATTAAATAACTCTACATTCACAAATAATTCAGTATATTCAACAGAAAATATTGGTGGAGATGGTGGAGCAATATGTATTGAAAATACATTAAATAATGTATTAATTTCAAATTCCACATTTACAAATTCATCATCAAGATATGGAGCAGCATTTTCAATAAGTAATTATGGCCTAATAAATGATAACTTAAAAAATACCACAATTATAAATTGTAATATTAGAAATAATTCTGGTCTTTGTGGTGCAACATACTTTATTACTGCAAATGTTACACTAATAAATACAACCTATACAAATAATAATGCTACAACACTAAGAAGTGATAAAACAGATTCTACTGGTGGAGCAATTAACTATGATTATGGAGTAAATTGTACAATACTTAATTCCACATTTACAAATAACTCAGCATATGGTAGAGGTGGAGCTATCTATGGAGGAATAACAAATACTAATATTTTAAACATAGAAAATACATTATTTGAAAACAACACAGTATTAAATACAACTAACTCTCATGGTGGAGCAATATATGCATCTGAAAATGTTACAATAAATAATTCCACATTTACAAACAACAAAGCACATTATGGTGGAGCAATATACACTGAAGATACATTAACATTATCTAATTCAACAATCACCAATTCCACAAATGCTGTAGAATTTAAAAATAGTAATATAACCAATAACACCTACTCAAATACCAACATAACAACCACAATAACTACCTCAGAGATACCAGAAATCATGATTATAGATGATAAATTAGATATAGTAATCAATATAAAAGCTGAGGACAAATATAACACAACCATAAATACTGGAGTAATTGAAGTATATCAAAATAATGTATTAATTGATACAATAGCAGTAGTTAATGGTAGTGCTACATATAAATACACTGCAGTAAATAAAAAAGAAGAAGTAACATTTAGATATGTAGATGAAACTTCAGCATTTACACAAAATAGTATAACTAAAACCATAAATGCACGTCAATTAGATGTACATATAACAGTAGATCCTATTGAAACAAAATATGTGGGCGAAACTATTACAATAAAAGCTACTATAAAAGATGAAAACGATGATTTACTTGATGGTTCTGTTATAATAAAAATTGGTAATGATACTGTCAATACCAATGTTGTTAATGGTATAGTTAACTATAACTACACACTAAAACAAGCAGGAACATATAACATAACAGTAAGTTATCTTGGCACATCAAGATACACTAGTGCTGAAGAATCAATACCAATAACTGTAACAAAACTAAATACAAAAATAACAACAAATATCCCTAATACTGTTAAAGCACTACAAAACATTACAATAAATGCAACATTAAAAGATTCTAATGATAATATACTAATTAACAAAGATATAATTCTAAAAATCAATGGTAAAACTATAACAACACTACAAACAGATGCTAATGGAAATATAACATACAACTATACAACTAAAAACATGGGATTATACAATATAAATCTCATATATATAGGAAGTGATGTATATATAGCTACAAATACAAGTAACATTGTAAGTGTAGAAAGTCTTAAAACATCCATTATCCTAAATAACATCACAACAAAATACAATGATACAACAACAATAGTGGTTGGAGTTATTGATGAATTTGGAAATGATGTAAATGGTGGAAAAGTAATTGTAAAAATCAATGGAAAAACATTGAAAGACACAGATGGAAACATAATCTTTGCATATGTAACAAATGGTACTGCTAAAATTACAACAACACTCTCAATGAAACCAAAAACATACAATATAACTGCAGTATATGGTGGAAAATCATATTATGAATCAGCTAGAACAAATAATTCAACATTAATTATTACAAAACGTGATGCAGTAGTTTCATTTGAGGACATACCACAACCAGAAGCAGGAAGTGATGTTGAAATAAAAGTGAAAGTAGTTGATGCTGATGCAGATACATTAGTAAATACAGGATGTGTAATACTTAAACTCAATGGTAAAACACTAAAAGACACAGATGGACAAATCATATATACAAATGTAATAAATGGTACTGCAGTTGTAAAATACAACATACCAAGTAATTTCAAAGCAAAAGAATACAAATTAACAGCAGTATTTGCTAATAATCTATATAACAGAGCAGAAGCAAATTCTATCCTAACTATTATTAAAGCAAGTAATAATACAAATACAACACAAAATTCAGATAATACAATAAAAACAGTAAAACAATACGATATAAATCCAAAAAAAGAATATATAGTGAAGACCTAACTCTTCACTACCTTTTTTTATAATAAACTATTAATACAGGTTTAATACTCTTTTTCAATTGTTAAATCTAATTTAGAGCTATTTTTTTATGTAAAAACTTGAATAAGATAGATTTAAATCATGATATTTAATTCAAGCCAATATTTTTAATCAATATTTTTTTATAAATAAATTCATCAGTGTTTTATGTAACTTTTTTTAATAAAAGATAATATTTGTATATCATTAAAAATAGATGTATATATTATATTGAAGTTTTAGAATAACTAATTTTAAATTTTCTTTTTATAACAAACAAATACTTTAGAGGTTAATATTAAAATGGTTTTAACAGAATTATTAGCACCTGCAGGTTCTTATGATATTCTCGTTGTTGCTATTAATGCAGGAGCTGATGCAGTGTATATTGCAGGACATAGATATGGTGCTAGAGCTTTTGCTCATAATTTTACATCAGAAGAACTGGAAAAAGCAGTAGAATATGCTCATTTAAATGGATCATCAATACATGTTACTGTAAATACATTGTTTAATACAAAAGAGATTTTGGATGTTCTTAAATATGTTCAATTCTTATATCGTATAGGTGTAGATGCAGTTATTGTTCAAGATATTGGTCTTGTATATTTAATTCATAAATTCATTCCAGACATGGAAATACATTCATCTACTCAAATGACTCTACGTGATTATACTAGTCTTCTATGGGCTAAGGATGAGGGAGTCAGTAGAGTTATTTTACCACGTGAGATGGAAATTGATGAAATAAAAACTATTTCAGATAAATTAGAAAAAGATAAAATAGATCTTGATTTAGAAGTTTTTGGTCATGGATCTCTTTGTTATTGTATTTCTGGTGACTGTTATATGTCTTCATTTATCTCTGGAAGAAGTGCTAATAGAGGTGCATGTGCTCAGCCATGTAGATCTAATTATAAACTTAGATACAATAATCATAGTATAAGCCATGGATGTTTAATATCTACCCATGATCTTGCCACATATAAAGATGTTAAATCAATTTCTGATGCAGGAATTATGTCATTGAAGATTGAAGGAAGATTAAAGTCTGAGGATTATGTTGCTACTGTTGTAAATGCATATAGAACCATGATTGATAATATGAATAATGATACTACAGAAATTGCAGCTAAATTAGAGAAGGATTTAGATTTAACATTTAATAGATATTATACTAATGGATATATTTTACATGATACTCCAGGAGAAGTTATGGGAAGAGAAAGTTCATTCCATCAAGGATTATACTTAGGTAAAATCAAATCTATTGAAGGTGAAGAAGTAGATATTGAATTTGAAAATAAAAACCATCCAACACTTCAAAATGGTGATGGTATAGGATTTAAGCATAACAATCATATACGTGGTATTTATCTTGATACTATTGTTAAACAAGATGAGAATCATATTCTTATAAAAACTACACGTGATATTCGTGTTGGATCTGAGGTATATATAAGTTATTCTAAGGCACTTCATGATAAACAGAAAAAATATAAGAAAGAGCAGATAAAGCCACATATTCCAATATCATTTGATATTTCAGTTAATAAGAATATGAATTTAACTGTAAATGTTAGTTTCAAAGTCAATAGTGATGTTATTAGTTTTGGTTATAAATCCAATAGTGAACTTGTTGAGGCTATTAATAAACCATTAACTAATGATCTTATCATTGAACAAATGTCTAAATCTGGTGAAACTCCATTTATTGCCAATAATGTTCGTGTAACTAATTTACCTGAAAATGTGTTTATGCCTATTGGTAAGTTAAATAAGATACGAAGAAAAGTATTGGATAAGGCTTCTGAAAAATTATTAGAATATTATATTCCAAATAAAAATAAATCAGAGGAAATACGTAAAAATATCAAGAAATACACCAAAGACTGTAAAAATAATGAACATGGTATAAAACCTGCTAATTATGTTGGACTTAATGTATATGTTGATAACATAGATTTACTAACTATCGCAAATAGAAATCCATTAAATAGAATATACTTTGATGCATCATTTATCTATGATAATAAAAAAGAATATTTTGATAATATTGAAGATATATTAAGAGAAGCTTCTTCAATTACTGTAGATAAGGAACTTGTATGGGTATTATCTGCATTTACATCAGATGAAGATTTAGAAAAAATAGTGAAAATATATTCAAATCTTAAAAATGATGGAATAAAACTTTCAATAATGGGTGATTCACCATCACTTACACGTATATTCCCAGATACTAATGTTTATGGAGCACATAACCTTAACATATGGAACAATTACAGTGTTGCAATGCTTAATAAAAATAACTTTAAAGGTGCAACAATTTCAAGTGAATTATCAGAAGAAGAAATTAGTCAACTTCTTAGAAAATCAAAACAATACAATACTAAACTTGAATTGATAGTTCAAGGAAATCAGGAAATCATGGTATCTAAAGATGATTTCACAAATCTTAATGGAAACTTTGATTTGGATATTAAAACTGATGAGTATGTTGTATTAGATGATAAGGCAAATAAGGCTAAATTTAAGATATACTTTGATTATAATAAACAAAGTCACTTCTTTAACAATGACATGTTATGTTTAATTGATGAAATTGATAAGATTAAGCAAATGGGTATTGAAAATATTACTCTTGATTGTAGATTTACAAAGGAAAAATACACCTCCAAAGTAATTTCATTGTATATTCAAAGACTAAGAGAGAATAATCCTAAAAGAAAGTATTCTGAAAGTATAGACAATATTTCCTATTCAAAATTAAATAAAGGAAACTTCCTAAATTCAAGAATATTAGAAGATAAAAAAAGTAAAAGGAAAATTAGAAATAATAGAAAGTAAAACTCTCTTTTTCTATACTATTTTTTTATATAATAAAATAACATTTCTTTTATTAAAATTAAGGATAGTGGATTTTTTATAGAAATCAAATCCCTTATTTATAAAGAAAGGTATTGTGTCTATGAATGAATTTACTATTAGATATTTATATTGTGGTCTATCTCGTCTTATAGACACTATAATATCTTTTAAAACAGAAGAAGCGATTCCGTGTGATCTATAATCTTTATAAATATATATACACACTAATTTTAATGATTTTATTTTAAAATTATCCATATCTTCAAAAGCAGATACTTTTATTGTGAAAAATCCAATAATATCATAATTATATACTATTATATATGTCTCACTTCCAACTTCTTCTATTTCAGATGCAATAGATTTAGTTAACATTTTAGATAATGAATTGTGTCTTGTTTGTAATAGATTAAATTCTCGCTCTTGTGTTATTTTTTTATAATGATATTTTTCTAGAATGTTTTTCATAATTCTTGTTTTTATTTTTGAGAATGAATATTATCAAAAACCTCCAAATATAATACTTAAATAATAATTATATTAAAAATAATATATAAAATTAACATTAATTTAAATCAATGTTTAAATAATAGACCATATTATTAAATATAATTAAAATATTTGAAAACTAAAATAAAAAAATAAATCAAAATTGTAAATATAGAAAAGTTTTTATTTAATCCAATAGATAAATATTAGAGTAAAAGACTTTATAAAAAAAATTTTATAAAATCAAAGTAATACTTCCACTATAAAAACAGGAAGTATTGGAAATTATTATTTAAAAGGAGATACAATTCATGACATGTACCATATTAGTTGGTGGACAATGGGGTGACGAAGGTAAAGGAAAATGTATAACATACTTTTGTACCCAAGATAAACCTGAAATTATTGCTAGAGCAGGAGTAGGTCCAAATGCTGGACACTCAGTAGAATTTAATGGTGAAAAATACGGTTTAAGATTAACACCATCAGGTTTTTTCAATAAAGAAGCAAGATTATTAATTGGTGCTGGAGTTTTAGTAAATCCAGAAGTATTTGAACACGAATTAGAATACCTTAGCAAATATGCAGTTGAAGGTAGAACATTCATGGACGCAAACTGTGCAATAATCACAGACAAACACACAAAACAGGATAAAGATTCAGCATATTTATCTAAAAAAATAGGAACAACTGGAAGTGGATGTGGACCTGCAAATGCAGATAGAATAAACAGGACAATAGACTATGCAAAAGATGTACCAGAACTAGAAAAATACATTACAGATGTACCTTCAGAAATAAACAAGGCAATTGATGAAGGTAAAGATGTATTTATTGAAGGATCACAAGGATTTGGATTATCATTATACTATGGAACATACCCCTATGTAACAAGTAAAGATACATGTGCAAGTACTGCGGCAGCAGATGTAGGTGTAGGACCAACAAAAGTAGATGAAGTAATAGTAATATTTAAGTCATACATTACAAGAGTAGGTGAAGGACCATTCCCAACAGAAATTTCACCAGAAGAAGCTGAAAAAATGGGAATAGAAGAATATGGTGTAGTAACAGGTCGTAAAAGAAGAGTAGGATTATTTGATAAAGACTTTGCAAAAAGATCATGTATGATAAATGGTGCTACACAAATAGCTCTAACATGTATTGATAGATTATATCCAGAATGTGCTAAAGTAAATAAATATGAAGATTTATCACAGGAAGCTAGAGATTATATTGAAGATATTGAAGAAAGTGTTGGTGTTCCAATTACTATCATATCCACAGGTCCTGATCTTGCAGATACAATTGATTTAAGAAATGAAAAATTAAATTAATCTCCTTTACTTTTTTTTAAAAAAAAATATTTTATTAATATTTAATTATTTAGATGAATATTTCTTAATTAACTAATTCTTTTGATTTATTTTTATTATAATTTATAATTATACTCCCATCATTTTTTTTTATTTTTTTTTGTTAAAAATAGTTTTTTATAACATAAACCACACAATAAACGAAAAAAAACTATTAAAACAACCTTATAACAACTAATTTAACAATAACCCCTCAAAAAACATGTACTTTTTCCTAAACAAAAACAGGAATTATTCAATTTTTGACAGACGGCGTATAGTAAAATATTAATAGTACTTAAGATAAACAAAAGAATAATTAAATAATTGAAAATAGGAGGAAAAAATTTATGAAGAATATATATTTAGCAGCAATTCTTTCATTATTTATACCAGGTTTAGGTGTAGCTTATCTTGGATTATATAAAAGATTTCTTGTTTCATTTGTAATATCTTGTGTTCTTTCCATTATTGTATCAACCATTCTAGAATCTTCAATAAGTTACATAATAACAATTATTATAGCATTATTCTTTGCATACGATGCATATACATGTACTGAAGCAATAAATAATAATACACAAATACCATTGTTATTTACAAAATTAGACATACAATAAATTCAAGAGAATATATTATATATAACTATGTAATGTATTCATTATATTACTTTTTTTTATAAAAACTATTTTTTTTAAAGATTTGACTATAATATAACTTTTAATTAAAAAAAAAGGGTTATAGAGAATTATTTTTATTTTGCATCTCTATACATATGTGCAAATTTAGGATCATATAATTTAGATTGTTCTCCACTTTGTTGATCTAAAACATCACCAACAACAATCATAGCTGTTTTTGTAAATCCAGCATCATGCACCTTCTTAGCAATATTTGATAAATCTCCCCTTACAATCTCTTGATCTGGCCATGTTGCTTTTTTAACTACTGCTACTGGAGTATGTACATCATATTCTTTTAATAATTCTTCAACAACTTCTTCTATCATATGTATTCCAAGGAATATACACATTGTTGCATTGTGTTTTGCAAGTTTACATAATGCTTCTTCTGAAGGTTTTGGTGTTCTTCCTTCAGGTCTTGTTATGATTATTGTTTGAGATACTTCAGGTAGTGTTAGTTGTGATTCAAGTGCAGCTGCTGTTCCAAATAAACTACTTACACCAGGAATTATAGTATAACCAATATCTAATGCTTTTAATTGATTTATTTGTTCTGCTATTGCCCCATATATTGAAGGGTCTCCTGTATGAACTCTTGCTGTTATTTTATTTTCTGAATGTGCTTTTTTAATAACATCAATAATTTCATCTAAATCCATTTCTGCACTATCATATATTTTTGCATCCTCTTTTGCTATGTTAAGTACTGCTGGATTAACTAATGAACCTGCATATATTATTACATCAGAATTTTTAATTGCTTCTGCTCCTTTAACTGTTATAAGATCAGGATCTCCCGGACCTGCTCCTATAAATATTACTTTTCCTTTATAATCTTCAAAATTCATATTTTACAACGTCCTCTGAAATAATTTTTTTTAAGATATAGTATTTATTTTTAAATTCATTTATAATATAATTTAGTTTAATTGTAATTTATTTATCCTAAATTATTTTTTAAATCTATTTACTGTATCTGAAAATAGTCCAAAGAATAATAAAAATAAACCCATTACCACTATGAAATAGCCAATTGCTGAAATATAAATATTATTAGTAAACAAAGATGCTTTTACTGTTAAAATAATTAGTATTCCTAAAAATAAAACAATAGATCCACTAATTCCATAGAAATATAATGGTCTGTTAAAACGCATAAGTTCAAGTATTCTCATTAACACACTAAAGCCCTGAACTATTGGATTGTCTGTTGTAGTATTTACATCATATCTTACTGTTATCTCAACTTCAACTATACGTAATTTATTAACTGATGCTTCTATTAACATGTCACTTTCAATTCCAAACCCATTAGGATCAAAATTAAAGTATTCTATAGATTTTGATGAAAATGCTCTAAATCCACTTTGTGTATCTGTTAGCTTCACACCAGATGCAAGATATGTTGCATTATCAAGAACTGTTTGACCAACACGCCTATATGTGGGTGTGGTTGTGTCTTTTCCTGCAATATACCTACTACCATTTACTATATCAGCCCTATCCTCCATGATAGGTTTTATTACATCAGGTATTTCTGATGGATTATGTTGACCATCTGCATCTATTGTAACTATTATATCATAGTCTTGTGCATATTTAAAACCAGTTTTTAAAGCAGCACCTTTACCTTTATTTGTAGTATGAGATAATACTGTAGCTCCAGCTAATCTAGATACTTCTGAGGTTCTATCTGAACTTCCATCATCAATAACAATAACTTCATCTGCATATTGTAATGATAATAAAACCATACTTGCTATAGATACTTCTTCATTATATGCGGGTAATAAGACTGCTACTTTACTCATTAAGTGTACAACTCCAATAAAAAAATAACAAATTAAATATTTTGAATTTGTTGATATTAATAGTATATCTATATTTTTAGAATATTATATTTTAAGGATATTAATGAAAAATAATAATAGTACTAATTATTGTGTGATTTTTTATTTATTATTTATGAAATCATATAAACTATAAAAAATATATTAATATTAAAAGAATATTAAAACTTTTTAAATAAGAGATGTAACTATGAAATGGCAAGATAAAAATGTATTAATTACGGGAATAAGTGGATTTGTTGGTGCATATTTAGCAGAAAGACTTATAAAAGAAGGAAGTAATGTTTATGGATTAGTTAGAAGAAGAACTGATGGATCCATTCCTACTAATATTAAAAACCATGGAATTGAAAATGATTTTACCCAGATAACTGGTGATTTAACAGATATTAGTTCTGTTGCCAATGCTATTGATAAATCAGAACCAGATTATATCTTTCATTTAGCAGCACAATCCTTTGTACCACAATCATTTGATAATCCTACAGACACTGAACAAAATAATTCACAAGGAACTAATAATTTACTTGAAGCAATGCGAATAAAAGATTGTGATGCACGTATGGTATTTGCTGGTTCAAGTGAAGAATATGGTCTTGTAATCTCATCAAAAGATCAATATAATGCTGCACTTAAACAATATGGTTCCATATTTCCAGATATTAAAGAAGGAATTACACATGAATTACCAATATCTGAAACAAATCCTCTACGTCCAATGAGTCCTTATGCTGTTTCAAAAGTTTATGGTGATTTCTTAACAAGAAATTATTATCATTCATATGGATTAGATACTGTTGTATCAAGAGCATTTAATCATGAAGGTGCTGGTCGTGGAAAAATGTTTGTAACAAGTGTAGTTACAAATCAAGTAATACAACTAAAATTAGGCCTAACTGATAAAATAACAATAGGAAATGTTAATGCATTTAGAGACTGGACACATATTGAAGATATTATAAATGGATACCTTCTTCTTGCAAAAAAAGGTAATAGTGGGGATGTATACAATCAAGGTTCCATGAGAACAAATTCAATACTAAGTTATATTCTACTAAGTATTGAACAAATCGGTCAAAAAATAGAATCCATAAGTACATTAAATGGAGATAAAGTCATAACTAATCCAACAGAACTTAACTCTGACAAGTATTATGGAGTTTCATTTGATAAAACAAAAGTAGATTCAATGATACTAGATGATGAAATTGAATATACAATAGAAGATAAGGGAATAAATGTAAAAACTGATACAGATAATATTAAAATTGAATTCAATCCTGCAAGATTTAGACCAGCAGAAGTACCTATATTATTCTCAAATACAGCTAAAATACAAAAGTTAGGTGCTAAAACTGAACATTCAGTATCTGATATTATAAAAGATCAATTAAACTACTTTATAAAAGAAGAAAATAGATAAAATATTTTCTTTCATACACACTTTTTTTGGGAGAGATATATATGAACATATGTATAGTTACTGAATATTTTCCACATAGTGAAAATCTTGAAATAAAAGGAGGAGTTGAAGTCTGTGCATTTAATGAAGCACAACAATTATCAAAATATAATAACATAACAGTACTAACATCAAATGATGAAAACAATACTGATGATTTTTATATAGATAATATTCATGTAATTTGTTGTGGAAATAAAAGAAACTATACACAAAAGGGTTCATTTACTAAAAGATTACTTTTTATGAAGGATGCATATGCTGTTGGATGTAATCTTAAAGACATGGATTTAATTATTGGATATAACTTTATAACATATCCTGTTGCATGGAAAATATCACAAAAACTAGATATACCTATAGTTGCAAGGTATCATGATGTTTGGATTGGAAGATGGATTGATACTATGGGTGTAAGTGGTATTTTTGGAGAAGCTCTTGAGAGATATTTCCTAAAACAAGATATTGATTTAATATTACCAGTTAGTGATTATACAAAAAATAATCTATTACCTTATTTTCCAGGGGAAAGAATTAAAACAGTTCATAATATTGTAGATTTCCCCTCTGTAACATCAAAACCATATACTAATCCAACAATAGCATGTGTTGCTAGACTTGTTGAATATAAACGTGTTGAAGACTTAATTAGAGCAATTTCCATAATAAAAGACAGTATTCCTAAAATACAATGTAAGATTATTGGTACAGGACCACTTGAGAGTCAATTAAAACAATTAAGCAAGGAATTAGATTTAGATGATAATATTGAATTTTTGGGTTTTGTTGAAAAACATGAGGATGTTATGAAGGTTGTTAATTCCTCTAAAATATTCTGTCTTCCTAGTGTTGTTGAGGGATTTGGTATTGTTATTATTGAAGCTTTATCTCTTAAAACACCATTTGTTGCCGCTGAGATTCCACCTGTTGTTGAAGCAAGTGGCAGGAAAGGTGGTCTATTTTATGAGCCTAAAAATTATAAACAGTTGGCTAAGTCATTACTTAAATTATTAACTGATGATAAATTATATTCTCAATTACAAAAAGAAGGTTACATACAATCTAAAAATTATACAAAAGAAGCAATTGGTAGTAGATTAAATGATATTTTTAACAACATTGAAGAGAAAAAAAAGTAATCTCTTCTTTTTGTGTTTTTATTTATATAATCCCCTTAATAAATCTATTTCTTCTTTATAACCTTCAACATCATTTGGTGTTTCTAAATAGAATGGTAAATCACGTAATTTTTTATGATTAATAATTTCTGTTATTGCATCTATTCCTATCTTACCCATGCCTATTTTTTCATGCCTATCCTTATGACTATTTAAACCATATTTACTATCGTTTAAATGAATAGCTTTAAGTCTATCAAGTCCAATTATTGAATCAAATTCATCAATAACACCATCAAGGTCGTTTACTATATCATATCCACCATCATATATATGGCAAGTATCTATACAAACACCAACTTTCTCATCCATATCTATTTTTTCAATAATTGATTCTAATTCTTCAAAAGTTCTCCCAATTTCAGTTCCTTTACCTGCCATAGTCTCAAGAAGGATAGTTGTTTTCATATCTTCCCTTATTAACTTATTTAATGAATCACTAATTAATTCAATTCCCTTTTCAACTCCTTGTTGAACATGACTTCCTGGATGAAAATTATACATATTATTAGGTAGATTATCAAGTCGTTTTAAATCATCCTCAAATATTTCATATGCATTATTTCTTGTCTTCTCAGATTTAGAAGCTAAATTTATTATATAAGGTGCATGAGCCAAAATCACATCCATAGTAGTATTATCCATTAACTCTTGAAGACCATCCACATCTGCTTGATTTAAAGGTTTTGCTTTTCCACCACGTGGACTTCTTGGGAAAAATTGTGCAGTGTTAGCATCTATACTTAATGCTTCAAGACCTAAATTTTCAAATCCTTTACTAATTGATAAATGAGCTCCTATTGTAAACATAATTTCTTATTCTCCATATTATAATATTATTCTCTATAATGTATTCTATTAAAATATTAATAGTATCAACTATATATTTTTATACAATAATAAATGAAGGGATTTTATGGAAACCAATAGAATATTAGTTACTGGTGGTTCAGGCTTTATTGGAACAAATTTAGTAAATGAACTAAGAAGTAGAGGACATGAAGTAATAGCAGCAGATTTATTAAATACTGATCGTGAAGATTATGTACGTACAGATGTTAGAAATTATAGACAAATTGAACGTACACTTGAAGATGAAGGTCCATTTGATTATGTATATCATCTAGCTGCAGAATATGGACGATGGAATGGAGAAGCATACTATGAAAATCTATGGCAAACAAATGTTATAGGTACTAAAAATATGATAAGATTACAAGAAAAGAATAAGTTTCGTATGATTTTCTTTTCATCAGCAGAAGTATATGGAGATTATACTGGAAAAATGTCTGAAGATGTAATGGAAAACAATCCCATTAAAGATACCTATCAAATGAATGACTATGCAATAAGTAAATGGGATGGAGAATTAATGTGTATGAACTCAGCAAAAATGTTTGGTACAGAAACTGTAAGAGTTCGTCCAGTAAATTGTTATGGTCCTGGAGAAAAATATACACCATACAGAGGATTTATACCAAAATTCACATATCTTGCATTACATGATAAACCATACACTGTATATGAAGGACATAAAAGAATCATTGATTATGTTGGAGATACAGCACGTACCTTTGCAAATATTGTGGATAATTTTATTCCTGGAGAAGCATATAATATTGGTGGAAATCAAGAATGGGAAATGGATATTAAAGATTATTCTGACTTAGTATTAGAAGCTACTGGACGTGATGATAGTCTAGTAACATATAAAGAAGCAGAACCATTCACTACAAAGATAAAAACCATTGATTTTTCAAAATCCATAAGAGATCTTAAACATGATCCTAAAATCAAACCAAAAGAAGGAATTAAAAAAACAGCTGAATGGATGAAATGGTATTATAGACTTGAATAAATACAAATTATATGAATTATTTCATATATTATACTTTTTTTAAAAAAAAGAATAAATACAATTAAGTATTATATTAAATAGCATTATATCTATTTTAAAAATTCAATATTAAAAAAAATTTATAAGAATATTATAATAAATACTTAAATTCATAGTATATTCTAATATTTTTCTTATTTGTTATTTACACTAAAAAAATTAAATTCTCATGCATTTTCAAACATATATTCATAAGACTTTAATAATGGTGGTCTGAACTATTGTTTTGTCTATATAGGGGCCTGTATATGTGTAAATAGAATAGAACTAATGCCATCAATATACTCATACTTATTTTTATAATACTTTTACCTACACTTTCCATAAATTTATATAACATTATATCCACCTTTTTTTATGATTAAGATTAACTAATGGTTATAATCAGTTATTAATCAAGGATTTTATAAGTGATTTCAAGATACTTGATTAATCTGGAACTATAAGAAATATACCCATACCCCTTCAGGTATAACAGTTTTATAAAAAAAAATAAAATAAAACATAACAATAAAAATTAAAATGAAATATATCTATTTTATTTTAATAATCCTATATTATTTTCCCTATTTAGAATTTATTAAAAAACATCATTTTTAATAAATTAAGTAATCCATAGTAATAATCTACTTTATATTAATTATTTAAATTCATAACAACTATACCTATACCCCTAAGGGTATAATAATTATTATAACAAAAATACTATATAAAGATATTCCAATCACAATAAAAACAAAACAAAAATAATGAATAAAAAATAAAATAAGATTAAATTCTAGAATAATAATCTATAATCTTAGACAAATCTTCAATAGCTTCAGAACTATCACCTTTATCAATAGCATCCTTTACACAATGATTCATATGTCCTTCTAGAATAATACTACCTACTTTATTCAGTGCAGATTTAGCA
Organism: Methanosphaera sp. DEW79; assembly: GCF_003266085.1. Taxonomy (NCBI): domain Archaea; kingdom Methanobacteriati; phylum Methanobacteriota; class Methanobacteria; order Methanobacteriales; family Methanobacteriaceae; genus Methanosphaera; species Methanosphaera sp. DEW79. The sequence continues at coordinate 17,014 of NZ_MUZW01000053.1, forward strand.
GCATTCACCTGCATTAAAACATCTTCACATGGAACATCCTTTTCAATCATACGATCTATGGCAGCAACCTGCCCTTCAATCTTTCTAAGACGTCTGTGAAGATTATCTAAATCCATACATTGTTTCATAAAAATACAACCTACTATAATATATCTTCCCTATCAATTTCTTCAATAGCAGACATTTTTCCAATAATTACCTTATCAGCAAGACCTGCAAAAATACCATTTTCTAAAACACCAGGGATAATATTTAATTCCTTTTCTAATTTATGAGGATTTCTGATTTTATCAAATTTAGTATCTAAAATAAAATTACCATTATCAGTTATAACAGGTCCATCTTTTTGAATACCCATTCTTAACTCTGGTTTTCCACCTAAATCAACAAGAGTATCTTTAACAACACGTAATGCTTCTGGAATAATTTCAAGAGGAACTGGGAATTTACCTAATTCTTCAACAACTTTACTTTCATCTACAATAACAACAAATTTTTTTGCAGAACTATCAACTAATTTTTCTAGTGTGTGTGCTGCTCCTCCTCCTTTAATTAAATCAAGTGTAGGATTTACTTCATCAGCACCATCAACAGCTATATCAATATCATATTCATCTAGAGTTGTTGTGTTAATTCCAGCTTCTCTAGCTTTTATTAAAGACTGATAGGATGTTGGTATTCCAAGAATATTCAATTCTTCATTTTTAATTCTCTCACCAAGATATCTTATAAAGTAGTGTGTAGTAGAACCAGTGCCTAAACCTACTATTTGACCATCCTTTATTAAATCAGCTGCTTTTTTTCCAACATTATCTTTTAATATATCCATATTTACCATTTAAATACACCTTTAATGACTTAAAATTACTTCTGTTAAATTTCTTCCATTTTTACAAACAAGTTCTGGACCAATTTCTTCAATTTGACACTTATCATCATTATACAATCCCTCAGGATAACATATATCATGATTTTCACATTCACATACACAGGTAGGATTTCTAAATATTATTGTAGAACCTTTATAAGCCTTTTTAGTTTCGACAGCAGTTCTAATAGTAGCAGGTTCAACTTCAACAGTTTGTACTCTACCATTTTTATGTAGTGGACATTTATGTGTAACTTTCTTAACATTAGTTATTATATATTTACGTCCCTTTTCAAGATTTAAACATGTTCTATTAAATCTACATGACTCACATTTACTTGAACCACCATAGAATATAAATACCAACCCTTTTTTTGCTAAACTTGTACCTATTAATGTAATCATAAATTATCCTCCATAATAAAATTATTCTATAACATGAGTTTTTAATGCTATATTTTCAGCAGCTTCTCTTGTTAAGCCACGATCACCTAAAATAGTATAACGTTCCTTGCGAATATTATGGGCTTGAATTAATGCTTCTATTATATATTCTTCATCAATACCCAATTCTTTAGCTGTTGTTGGTGCATTAACTTTTTCTAAAACAGATTTTATATTTTGCCAATCTCCACCTTGTAAATACATCATCATTATAGTACCAACACCACATTGTTCTCCATGTAATGCAGGTTTAGGTGCTATCATATCTAGTGCATGACTAAATTTATGTTCAGATCCACTTGCAGGTCTACTATTTCCAGCTATACTTATTGCCATACCACTACTTATTAAACCTTTAACAACAACACTTGCACTATTTTCATTGTTTGGATGAATATTATCTGCTTCATCAATCAATAATTTTGCAGTCATAACAGACAATGCTGCTGCTGAATCACTAAATGGTTCATTTATTAATTTATAAGCTAGTTTCCAATCTTCAACTGCTGTTAGATTAGATATAATATCACTAAATCCAGCTGCTGTAAAACGATATGGGGCTTGTGAAATAATAGTTGTATCTGCAATTAATGCAAATGGAGCATTAGCTTTTAATGATACAGTTCCTTTATCATTTTTTATTGATGCACGTGGAGATGCCATTCCATCATGTGCTGCTGTTGTAGGAACACTTATTAATGGAATATGATTTATTGTTGATGCCATTTTTGCCACATCAATTACTTTTCCTCCACCTACACCAAGTATTGCAGATGAATCTTTTGAATCTTTAACAACTTCTTCAACAGATTCTTCAGTAGCCAAATTAACTGTTATTTCTGAAATTTCATAATTTGATTCTTTTAAAATCTCAATAACATGATTTCCAGCAATTTTTTTTGTTGTAGGTCCTGTTAATATAGTTACATCCTTTTTTGGTAGTAAATTATCACATACATCACCAATTTCTTCTATGATTCCAGAACCAGAATGTATTTCACGTGGTAACTGTACATTTCTAAAATCCATTTTCTATTTCAGCCTACCTATAATTTTATTTTAATTAAAATAATTAAAAATATTATTAATTATATATATTTTTCTTTATTTATTAGAATTTCTTTTTATTAATAAAATTTTTTTAGAAAATAAAAATTAGAAAAATAAAAATAGCCCATTAAGATATTTCATTTTTAGATAATTATAAAATAAACAAGAAAAAGTAATATTTTTTATATATTATTAGTAATTTTTATTGAATTAGTATAATATAGTTTTTTATATATAAATTTAGGCTAATAAAAATACATACCATATTTAGTAGTTATTTTAAAGTATTTTTAAGAAAAAGTAAAGTATTTTTGAAAAAAATGTTGTGCAATAAAATCTAAATAAATTTTTTCAATTAAATTTAAATTTTATAAAGGGTATTTAAATACTTAGAACAATAAAACTTGGAAGTAGACAAAGGTGAAATAGAACATGTACTTCTTTGTAGAATTATATGTATCTATTATTTCTTTACTCAACATAAAAAATATGGAGAAAATCAAAATGACTGATATGAAAAAAATAATGGCTGAAATCGTTGGTACATTTATTCTTGTATTCTTTGGTACAGCATCAGTTGTATTAACATTATTTATCAATGATGGACAGACATTCCCAAGTATATATAATATTGGAATTACACTGCCTGATTGGATTGGAATTGGTTTAGCATTTGGTCTTGCATTAGTAGTTGCAATACATGCACTAGGTCCTATATCAGGGGCACATTTTAACCCTGCAGTAACTATAGGATTATGGGCAGGTAAAAAATTCCCAGGAAAAGATGTAATACCTTATGTAATTGCACAATTTATAGGAGCAATCATAGCTTCTGCTGCATTACTTGCAATTTCCGGTCCAAAAGCATCCACCATTGGAGCTTTAGGAGGAGTTGGACCATTTGGAGATATTTCAATAATAGGAATGTTCATTGTAGAATTCCTTGGTACAGCACTATTGATGTATGTAATTATGGCTACAGCTGTAGATAAAAATGCACCATCTATTGATGCAGCTTTAGATATAGGTTTAGTATTAGCAGGTATTGTTATTGCATTAGGTAACTTCACAGGTTGTGGAATTAACCCAGCTCGTGCATTCTCACCAATGCTTTTCAACTTCTTTGTAAGTGGAGCAAACGCATTTATATACTATCCTATTTACTTCATTGCACCTATTGTAGGAGCAATTGTAGCAGTATACTTATATGACTACTTCCATAAAGAAATAGGATACTAATATTATAGAAATTGTAATAATACAATTTTCTTTTATTACAATTTTTTTTTATTAAACTAACTTTTTTTAAATTAATTTAACTTATTATCATTATACTATAATACTAATATCTTATGAATACAAATACATATAATCCTTAAACAACAGTAAAACTGAAATAGTATAACTGAATAAATAAAACGACAGTACTTTGACCATTTACTTAATTTATTCTTTTGATAATTAATCACCAACACTTTAGATTGAGTAAGTTAAACTCTAAATACATATATGATAAATTATATATTTTTATTAAAAGAATTATAAAAAATATTTAAGGGATATGGATGTTAACAGAGAAAAATATTAAAAAATATGCAAGTACTGTTTTATTAAATACTGTGGATAATCTATTTGATAATAAAGAAACATTAATTAATAATTTTTATAAGGATTTTGTTGAATCAAATAAGAGAAACAAAAAACTAAAAAGTAATATAAAAGATAATGAAGTAGTAGATGAATATTTACTTGAAGAATTGGAAAAATCTTTCACACAGAATGATATTGGTCGTGTTTTACAAAAAGAAATGGTAAAAGCAAATGATAATGCAATTGCTGATTTAGCAAATGTATTAGATGAAAAACTACTTCCTGTTAGTAGAGACCTTAAAAATGTATTCAATGATGATGTAAAATACAATCAATTTAGAAAATATGTTACTGAAAACTTAGTAGTTTCAAATTTAAATCTTAATACTTCAACAATTAAAGCTCTTAAAACCATGAATATATCTGGTATTCAAGCTGCACAAATTATTCAACTAATAAGTCAAGTGGATAATTAAAAAAAAAGTTTAAAGAATCAGACAATTATATCTGATTCATCTATATATTTTGTAACTTCTGTAATTAAGTCATTAAATTCTCGTGATGTTCTATTTCTAGGTCTTGGTAAATCATTCTTAATAATTTTCTTAATAGATCCTGGTCTTGTTGAAAATACAACTATTTCATCTGCAAGATATATTGCTTCATCAACATCATGTGTTACAAATATGATTGTTCTATTTTTAGACATCCAATTATCAACTAATTGGGTTTGTAATTTTCTTTTTGTTAGTACATCCAATGCACTAAATGGTTCATCCATAAGTAGTGTTTTAGAATCATTAATTATTGATCTAATTATTGCAACACGTTGTTTCATACCCCCAGATAATTCATGAGGATATCTATTTGCATAATCTTTTAGTCCTACAGCATCAAGATATTCGAGTGCTCGTTTTGTATTTTCTTCCTTTGGTTTTCCAGCAATCTTTAATCCAAATGTTACATTATCCATAACTGTAAGCCATGGAAATAATGAATAATCCTGGAATATAAATCCTCTATCTTTTGAAGGTTGCTCTACTACTTTATCATCATCTGTAATTGTTCCTTCAGTAGGTTTTTCAAATCCTTCTATTAATCTTAGTAGTGTTGTTTTTCCACAACCTGATGGTCCAACAAAACAGACAAATTTACCAGTTTCTATTGTTAAATTAATGTCTTTTAATGCATAGTTTTCCTTATTTTCAGAAGTAAATTTTTTTGATATATTTTTTATTTCAAATGTCAACTTCATTCACCCTACCAAAATATTTTTTCTTGTATTTTTGTAAAAATATAATCAAAAATTATTCCAATAAATCCAATAAGTAACATACCTACAACTGTTGAACCAGTATCAAATAGATTAGTTGATGTTAATATCATGTATCCTATACCTGAACTTGATCCTATCATTTCACCAGAAATTGTACACATTAATGCTATACCTATTGCAACTTTTAGTCCAGATACTATGTATGGTATTGTTGAAGGTAGTATTACTTCTGTTATCATTTGTTCATTTGTAACACCAAATGTTAATGCTGATTCTATTAATACTTTTTTAGTTCTATGAACTCCATCTACTGTGTATACAAAGATTGGAAATACACATCCCATAAATATAATGAATATTGCTGGTAATGATCCTATACCAAACCATAATATTGAAAATGGAATCCATGCTATTGGAGGTATTGGTCTCAATACACTTACTATTACACTTGTTAATCTTTCAAAGTATTTAGACCAACCTGCCATTAGTCCTAAACTAATACCAACAATTGCTGCTATTATAAGTCCAAGAATTACTTTGTATAAAGTATCTAATATGTCAGTTACTAATCTTCCAGATGTTAATAGATTAATAAATGAATTGAATACTTCAACAGGTCCTGGAAATGTATATGATGGTAAAATCATTAAAACATCAGCTAAAATATACCAAATTATAATGAGAATTATAGGTAGTATTATTTTATCTAACCAATTATATGTTTTATCTTCATGTTTCATTTAATCACTTTTTGTTATTAAGTTAAAATTTTAATGTCATTATCTTAAATAATTGAATAAAAATGATAAGTAAAGAAAAAATAAACTTATTTTATGTTTTAAATTATTTTAAAGATATGGTATTATTAATTAACTAATATTATAATTATATTTATATATTTAATACTCTTTAATGTTTCTTAGTACAATTATATTATTATGTTATTTTTAATAATAAAATATTCTTCATTTATATACTATAAATACTGTATGATAATATAATAATTAAGTTTAAATACTACTTTTATTAATAAATAACAATGTGAAAAAAAGAATAACATTGTTAAATTTTATATTATAATCAAATAAAAATAACACATAGGGAGAAAAAAAACATGGCACATGAACTAATTTATATGGATAACTCAGCAACTTCACCAGTAGATGAAGAAGTATTAAAAGAAATGTTACCATACTTTAATGAAAAATTTGGAAATGCATCAACATTATATCGTCTAGGAGTAGATGCAAAAAAAGCATTAGACAAAGCAAGACAACAAGTAGCAGACCTTATCAATGCAGATGTTGATGAAATAACATTTACAAGTGGTGGAACAGAATCAGACAACATGGCAATAAAAGGAGTAGCACTAAGTGAAATTCAAAAAGCAACAGACAAAAACCCAAGAAACCATATAATCACAACAACAATAGAACACCCAGCAGTACTAGAAACATGTAAATTTCTAGAAAAATTTGGATTTGAAGTAACATACCTACCAGTAGACGAAGATGGATTAATAAGTCTAGATGACCTTGAAAATGCAATAAAAGAAAGTACCATCCTCATTACAATAATGCACTCAAACAATGAAATAGGAACAATCCAACCAACAAAAGAAATAGGGGAAATAGCACGCAAACACAACGTATTATTCCACTCTGATGCAGTTCAAAGTGCAGGAAAAATACCTGTAGATGTAAAAGACCAAAACATCGATATATTATCCTTATCTGGACATAAAATCAACGGACCAAAAGGAATAGGAGCAATCTACATTAAAAAAGGTGTAAGATTTGAAGTATTCATGCATGGTGGAGGACAAGAAAAAGGATTAAGATCTGGAACAGAAAACATGCCTGGAATTGTAGGATTAGGAAAAGCAGCAGAACTTGCAAGAGAAAATCTAGAAACAAGAATGCAACACAACAAAGAAATTAGAGATGCATTAATTGAAAAAGTAACAAGCCAAATTAAAGATGCATATGTAAATGGAAGTCTTGAAAAAAGATTACCAAACAATGTACACTTTAGATTCTCAGGAATTGAAGGAGAATCCTTAATTTTAAGATTAGACAATGAAGGAATTGATGGAGCAACAGGATCAGCATGTTCAACCCATGACCTTAAAGGATCACACGTACTTGCAGCTATTGGAGTAAAACCAGCACTATCACACGGATCACTAAGATTATCCATAGGTCCAGAAAACTCAATTGATGATGTAGACTACATAGTAGCATCAATTAAAAAAGTAGTAGATTACTTAAGAGAACTATCACCATTATGGGATAATGAAACAGATGAATATATTGGAGATAGATTTGAAAAACCATTAGAAGATGAAGATATAGACAGATACTAAATAGGTGATTAAATATGCAATATAGTGATAAAGTAGTAGATCATTACACAAATCCAAGAAATACTGGAGTAATTAAAAATCCAGATGGTGAAGGAACTGTGGGAAACCCAGTATGTGGGGATATAATGACAATCTACATAAAAGTAGATGATGACAACAAATTATCTGACGTAAAATTCAGTACATTTGGTTGTGGAGCAGCAATTGCTACAAGCAGTATGATAACAGAAATGGCTATTGGAATGGATGTTGATGAAGCATATCATATTACAAGAAACGATGTAGCAGATGAATTAGATGGTCTACCACCAATTAAATTACACTGTTCTAACTTAGCAGCAGATGCTCTTCAAGCTGCTATTGAAAATTACAGAGAAAAAAAAGAAAAAGGTGAATTATAATATTATTCATCCTTTAATCTTCTTTAATAGATATGAATTAATTTATTTAAAAAAAAAAGTTTACTAGTTTTATAAAAAAATAAAAAATAATAGGAGAAATTAATAAGTTTTTGAAATTAAAACTTTATAACTGGCATCTTTACCACAGTTAATACATGTTTTGTTTTCTAAATCTGATTCTTGAGTTCCAAGTACGTCAATATCAAATTTTTCTTCCATGTCTTTACCACAATCAGTTTCACCACACCAACTACATGTTATGATTCCACCTTTTTTATTGATTGTTTTCTTAATTTGTTCTGGTTTTTCAATGGCAAATGTTTTTTCTTCTTGGAATTTATTTGAAGCTTCCTTCATATCATGAGTAATACTATCTAATCTATCTTTAACAACATCTACAATAGTATTTTCATCATAATCAACAAATTCCTTATTACCAGTATCTCTTCTATTTATTACAATAGTATTATTTTCTATATCTCTAGGTCCAACTTCTATTCTTAATGGAACACCACGTTTTTCCCATTCATAATATTTTTTACCTGGTCTTAATTCACGTTTATCTTGTTTTACTCTAATACCATTATTTTTTAATAATTTTTCAAGATTATCAGTGAAATTTAAAACAACATCTTGATTTTCTTTGAAAATAATAGGTATGATAATTACCTGTTCTGGTGCTACAACTGGTGGTAAACTAAGTCCTTTTTCATCACCATGCGCTGCAATAAGAGAAGCTATTACACGATCTGATAAACCATAACATACTTGGTGAACATAATCATGTGTTCCATCTTCATTTTCAAATTGTATATCGAATGTATGTGCAAATGTTGTTCCAAGATTATGTACTGTAGCTATTTGTAATGTTTTACCATCAGGCATAATCATATCAAATGCCATTGTATATTTAGAACCTGGGAATTTATCCCATTCTGGTCTTTTACTGATGGAATATGGAATACCTAATTCATCAAAAAAGGTCTTATATATTTCAATACCTTCCATAACTTCTTTTTCTGCTTCTTCTTCTGTTGCATGAGCAGTATGTGTTTCATTGAAAGTTGTTATTTCACGTACTCTTATTAATGGTCTTGTATGTTTTGTTTCATACCTGAATGTATTAACTGTTTGATACACTTTTATTGGTAAATCCATATGTGAACGTACCCATAGAGAAAACATTGGATAAATAGATGTTTCACTTGTTGGTCTTAGTGCTAAATGTTCATTAAGATCACGTTTTCCACCTTTTGTTACCCAATAAACTTCTTCTTCAAAACCTTTAACATGTATTGCTTCTTTTGCTAATTCACTTTGTGGAATTAACATTGGAAATAATACTTCTTCATGATCTTTATCAAGCAATTCTTGAAGGGCATTAAGTGCATATTTTCTTATTTGAAAACCTCTAGGTAGCCATACACTCATACCTTTAATAGGATATCTGGCATCCATTAATTCTGCTTCTTCTAATATGTTATGAAACCATTCACTAAAATTTTTCATAAAGTCACCTATACTACTTTTTTTTGATATGTTAATTAGATAAAAATTAGAGTTAAATCTAAAAAATAAAAAAGTTATTATAAATAGTTATGTTTTTTAACAATAATAAAATTTTAGAAAAAATATATTCTAAAAATATAAAAACTATATTTAATTAAAAACAACAATAGATACTAATAATTATAAAATAATAATTTAAAAACAAACATGAACATATCTTTTGTTATAAAAAAAATATCACTAGAGGTTATTAAAAATGTTATTGTGCACAACTGAAAATATTGGACATGAATATGAAGTTATTGGTCTTGTACGTGGAAATTGTATTCAATCAAAAAATATTGTAAGGGATTTTACACAGGGATTAAAGAATATTGTTGGTGGAGAACTTGGTGAATATACTAAGATGATGGAAGAAGCTCGTACTACAGCAACAGATAGAATGGTTGAACATGCTACTAAATTAAATGCTGATGCTATTGTAATGATACGTTATGGTACTGGTTCTGTTAGTCCTGAGTCTGCTGAAGTTTTAGCTTATGGAACTGCTGTTAAATTTACAGATTGAAATTAATCTTTTTTTATTAAAAATTCTATTTTTTTTAGAATAATATATTTATTTTTTTAGACAATAATTAATTATGAATAAAATAATTACTATAATACCTGTATCTAGTTTTAATAATTCTAAAACACGTCTTTCTCCATTTTTATCTGAAAGTGAGAGAACTAATCTACTAAAAGTCATGTTGAAAGATATTGTTAGTAATATTCAAGATCATGTATCTGATATTATAGTTACTAGTAAGGATGAATATGTTCTAAATTATGCAAAATATCTTAATTTAAATGTTTTTAAGGAAAAAGAACATGAACATGATTTTTTAAATAATGCTATTAGTGATGTTATTAGTTATATTATTAAAAATTATGATAATTACAGTGTTATGATATTACCAGCTGATATTCCACTTTTTAACTCTAGAAATATGAAGTATATTCTCAAAAATAGGGATGATTTTATTATTTCACCATCAAAGGGTGGTGGTACTAATTTATTATACATAAATAGAGAATATAATTATAAGCCATTATTTGGTGCATTTAGTTTCTTTAAACATGTTCAAGAGGCTAAAAATAATAATTTAGATGTTAATATTTATGATTCCTTTTATTTATCATTGGATGTTAATACTCCTGAGGATTTAGGTGAGATTTTATTACATGGAAGAAATACCCATACATATAATTATCTTAGTAATTTAAATATTGGTGTTGAAAGTAATCATGGAAAGGAGCGACTTTATGTCTATAGAAAAAATGAATAAAAAATGTAGTATGACTATTGCAGGACTTGATCCTTCTGGTGGAGCTGGTATTATTGCTGACTGTAAAACATTTCATGCTCATGGTATTTATGCAACATGTGTAGTTACAGCAGTTACTGCTCAAAATCCATATTGTGTTACTGGTATTGGTGGTGTTGATTTAGATTTAATTGAATCTGAAATTGATGAAATTTTATCTGTTTATCCAATTAGATATATTAAGACTGGTATGTTATATTCTGGTGATATTATAAAGCTTGTATCTAGAAAGATTAAGGAGTATGATTTAAGGGCTGTTGTTGATCCTGTTATGGTCTCTGAGTCTGGTGGTGATTTAACTGGTAAGTCTTTTATTGAATATATGAATAAATATTTAGTTAAAAATTCATTTATTATTACACCCAATATACATGAAGCAGAAAAATTATCAAATAAAACAATTACATCTGAGGAAGATATGATATCTGTTGCAGAAAAATTAAGTAAAGATAATTCTGTTGTAATTACTGGCGGACATATGCAAGGAAATGATATACTCTATTGTGATGATGAAATATTTAGAATTGAAGGTAAATTAATAAATTCAGATAACACCCATGGAACAGGATGCATATATTCCTCAGCAATTACAAGTAGATTAATAGAAGGCTATAATTTATATGAATCATGTAAAAAAAGTAATGAATTTATTAGAAACAGTATAAAATATGGATTTAATAAAACACCATATCAATTCTGGAAAAATATAGAATTCTAAAAAAAAATAATAGCATATACTTACAATGTATATGCTTCATCCTGATTTAATAATGAAAAACCATTACTAGTTAAAATTTCTTGAGATTTATCATTATTTTCAGTTCTTAATACAACTAAAGCTTTTTGAGTTTTCTTTTCTACAAAAGCATAGATGTATTCCACGTTGATATTTTCTTCATTTATTAAATCTAATGCAGCTTCAAGACCTCCTGGTTGGTCTTCTACTTCTATTGCTAAAACTTCAGCTAAACTAACTGCAAATTGTTCTTTTTCTAGTGCATCTTTAGCTTTATCTGGATTTGATACAATCATTCTTAAAATTCCAAATTCTGATGTATCTGCAATGGATAAAGCTCTAATATCTATATTATAAGATTTTAAAGTATACAATGCTTTATGTAATCTTCCACTCTTATTTTCTAGAAATACTGATACTTGTTTAATTGGCATACTCACACCCCTTAATTAAAATTTCTTTTATCAATTACACGTACTGCTTTTCCTTCACTTCTAGGAAGAGAGTATGGTTCTGCTAGAGTTACTTTTACTCCAATACCAATAGCTTCTTTTATATTTTTAGCTATTGTATGTTTAAATGCTTCTAAGTCCATCATTGAATCTGAGAAATTAACTTGATCAATTTCTACTTGAACTTCTATTACATCTAATGTATCTGGTCTAGATACAACTATTTGATATGCTGGAGATAATTCTTTCATTTCCATAATTACCTCTTCAATTTGTTTAGGGAATACTATTACTCCTTTTACTTTAAGCATATCATCACTACGTCCAGTGATTCTATTCATTCTAACTGTTGTTCGTCCACATTTACATTTTTCATAGTTTAAAGAAGTAAGATCCTTTGTTCTGTATCTTATAACTGGCATACCTGTTTTTGTAAGGGAAGTGAAAACTATTTCTCCTTCTTCTCCTTCAGGTAGTACTTCCAGAGTTTCAGGATCTATTATTTCTGGATAAAAATGATCTTCTGCAATATGCATACCCTCTTTTATATGACATTCTGTTGACACTCCAGGTCCCATTACTTCTGTTAATCCATAGATGTTTTGAGCAGATATATCGAATTTTTCTTCTAATTTATTACGAATCTCTTCAGACCACATTTCTGCCCCAAATACTCCACCTTTAAGAGATACATCTTTTGGATTATGACCTTCTTTTTCTAATGATTCTGCAAGATACAATGCATATGAAGGTGTGCAACATAAAAAGTCTGCTGGGAAATCATGTATGAAGTTTAATTGTCTTTTTGTATTTCCTGAAGACATAGGTACTGCTAGTGCTCCTATTTTTTGAGCTCCATATTGTGCTCCATGACCACCAGTAAATAGTCCAAATCCATATGCTATGTTTACAATACTATTTTTATGTACTCCTACACTTGCAAGTCCACGTGCTGTTACTTCAGCCCATATATCAAGATCTTTTTGTGTGTATGCTGCTACTGTAGGAATTCCTGTTGTACCACTTGTTGAATGTACTTCTTTCCAGTCTTCTTTAGGTGCTGCTTGTAAGTCAAAAGGATATGTATTTCTTAAATCATCTTTTGTTATAAATGGTAGTAATTGTATATCTTCTAATGTTTTAATATCATCAGGTGATACATTATGTGCATCATATAAATCTCTGTAAAATTTCACATTATCATATGCATATCTTACTACTTTTTTAAGTCTTCTTAGTTGTAATTCTCTGAATTCTTCACGAGTCATACATTCTCTTTCTTTGTTGAATATGTAAACATCTTCTTCTTTAAACTTTGCCATGATTGTTTCCTCATTCTATTGTAAATATATTTAAATTAAATGTTTTATTTTTTATATCCTCTTTGGATAATTCAATTAGACAGGCATGTCCATTTCCAGCATCACCAGGATTTATTATTGTTGTTTTTCCTATAGTGTCTTGTCCTATTGATTCATGTACATGACCACATAGATTTAATGTAGGTTGTGTTTCTTCAATGATTTTTCTTATTGATTTACTTCCCACATGAACTCCTGATTCTATTTTATCTGCATTTGTATCATATGGAGGTGCATGAGTTACAAGTATTGTGAATGAATCAGAACTTAATTGATTATTGAATTTACTTAATTTTTCATATAATATTTCTTCACTAAATTCATTTGGTGTATCAAATGGTGTAGGATTAGATCCACCAAAACCAAGTATTATCATCTCATCAATATTTGAAACATTATCATGTATATTAGTTATGTTAGATTTATCAAGTAAATCTGGTGAATTAGCAGGATCACAATTTCCCTGTAAAGCATATACATTTGCATAATTACTAAATTTATTGAGTATTTCAACAAAATAATCCTCAGGGCCAAAATCTGTAATATCCCCAGTGATTATAATAGAATCTACTGAATTATTATCTAAATAATTAAATATTTTATCAGGAGATCCATGAATATCTGTAAGTACTAATATTTTCATTATAATATATCCCCATAAAAGTTACTAAAATTATATAATTAAAATTTTCTAATTTAAAGTTAATAACTTTTAGTATAATATCATAAAAAAATAAGCTAATATATAAAACTAAAAAAAAAGAGTGTATATTTCTAAAGTAACACATACATCTAGAAATATATTTTAATATAAAAGAATTATCCTTGCATCTGTTCATGGAAAAATGGACTCATTTCTTTTAGTGCACATTGTATGTTATCTTTCTCACCAAATACAAATACTGAAACATCATTATCATCAAATTCTATAATAACATTTTCATATTCACATATTTCCATAAATCTTTCTTCTTGAACAGGTTCTTTGAAATTAAATCTAATGAAATCGAAGTTTGCAGGCATTCCTGGAATAAATTTAGATTGAATTTTAACATTTTTAAATACTTCTTTTCCCTGGGATGCATCAAACAATTTCTTCTCCCAATCTTTAACAAAGTCTTCACCTTCAATCTGTGCAATATCAAGTAAAGTTTGTTCTACCTCATTTAATAGAGAATCTATACGTGGTAATTCTTTTGCCCTATCAGGTTCAGTTGGATCATCCTTATAAAAGTTGGTTAATGCTCTTGCATATTGAAGATTTTGTATAACTTCTTGTGGTACTTCATATGATTTTATTAATTTCTTCAATAAATGATCAAGAACTGTCCATCTTAACTCCAATGGATCTTTGTTATCAGTGACCATTTAAATGACCCTCTAATATGTTTCTTACATTGAAGTTGTATATTTCACCATCTAATGATTCTTCAATTTCCTTATCAATTTCTTCCATTGAATTATATGAATCAAGGAATAAAACATGATAACTTGTTGTATCCTTAACTTGTAGTATAGCAATAGGCACTGTATCATCTAATTCTTTTTTATCAATTGTTGCCTTATATTCTACAAATTTCTCATAATCTTCTGGTAAATCCTTTAGTGTGAATACACCTACTAATCCAACAATAAATTTTTGCATATAAAATAACTCCTTATAATTTTTAATTTAAATTCATATCTTTATTTTTTTACTTTATTTTTTTCATATTACTATAAGTATCTTTATTTTATTCTAATTTAATAAAGGTATTGATTTTTCATGATAAAATAACCCATATATAATTAATTAAAAAGAGTTTATATTTCTAAAAATAAAAGTAGTATGTTATTAATGGGAGGTTAGGGGAGAAAAATATAACTTTAAAGTTATATTTTAAAGTAAACACTTATTCTTCTCTAGGTGTGTTCATTTTTTGAACTAATTCAGCTGGGTCAACTACTTGTTTATCAAGTGTTAAATCTTCAGGAGATAATCCCATTGCTAATCCATATAATTGAGCTAAGTGTAATACAGGTATTGCAAAGTCAGTATTGTATCTTTCATTTACTTCTGTTTGACCTACATCAAATTGCATGTGACAGAAAGGACATACATCAACAATTGCATCTACGCCTGCTGCTTTCATGTTTTCAAGTTTTTCATGGGTAAAACTTGTTGTAACATCAAGATCTCTTGCTCTAAGACCTCCACCTGCTCCACAACACATCATTTTGTCTGCATATGGTACAGATTTTGCTCCTGTAATTTCTACAAGTTCATCTAATATTTTAGGGTTTTTAGGATTGTCTATACCTATTTCATCACTAGGTTTTAAGAAGTGACATCCATAGTGTACTGCAACATTTAAATTTAAGTCTTTTTCAAATGCTTCTGCAATTTTTTCAAGACCTATATCGTTATATAATACTTCTGCAAAGTGTCTTACGTTACTTTCACCTTTGAATTCACGACCAATTTCAGATAAAGAACCATTTACTTTTTCTTTGAATTCTTTGTCTTCTTTTAATAAGTCGTTTGCTTCATGAAGTGAACCAAAACATCCATTACATTCTGTTAAGATGTCTGCTCCCATATCTTCTGCAATTGTTATGTTTCTTGCTGCAATTGTTGCCCAGGTTTCTTTATCAAAAGAACCAAATACACCTGGTGCAGGACAACAGGAAGCTCCATCCATATCTGTTAATTCTACACCTAATTTGTCCATAAGTACCCTTGTAGATTTTTCAATACCAGGGTATCTGTTGTTCATTATACATCCTAAAAAGTAAGCATATGCCATATTATTATCCTCCTTATTAAATTGTTGAAATTTATTCTTTTATGTCTCCAGCTGCCCAATCGTAGCCTATTAATTCATCGAATCCAGTAGCTTTGATTAAAGTTTGTACTTCTTCTAATGCTTCTGGGAATTTGTGGGTTGTTGCTGGTATTTCATCAAGACCAATTTCTTTTCTTAAAGTTTTTACTTTGTCGTTAATTGGTACAGCATGACCAGTTTTTGCAACAAATGAACCGGTTTTTTTATGTGATAATGCCATGTAACCTTCATGTGCTGCTACATTTCTGATTGCTTTTACAATTTCTACAATTTTAATATCACGAGGACATCTTTCTTGACATTCATAACAGGTTGTACACATCCAAATTGCATCGTCTGAAATTACTTGATCTTTTAATCCTGCTAATGCTTTTCTTACTAATCTTCTGATCATGTAAGGAGTTCTTCTACCAGAAGGACATGCTCCTGAACATGTTCCACATTGGTAACAAATTGCTAAACTTTCAGATCCATTTGCCATTATTTCATCTTTAAATGTAGGATCTACATCTTTATCAGTAATTAAGTATTCACTTTCATTTAATAATGTCATTTTTTCACTCCATTGATAAAATACACAATATAAAAAAATTATTTTTTATAAAGCTAAGAATTTAATTTTACATCTAAAAAAAGATATTTCTAGATGATGTTAATGCACCTAATTCATCAACAATATTGGCTGACTTACTCTCCAACCTAAAGATTGGAAATTCCCGAGTAATAAACTAGTATAGTTTAAATTAATCGAGCTAGCTCCCATAGTCTATGGGTTTATTTAATCATAGCACCATCTTTTTAGGTTATTTATTATATTCAAACCATATTTAATGTTACTAAGATTTTATTCCTTCTGTTTGTCTATTTTATCCCTAATCTATTAGAGATTAATGTATTCATAGACCAGAAGGATAAATTTTTAATAGTTAACTTGTAGAAATTTACAGCTTAATTAATTATAAATTTCTATTAATAGATTAATTGTATTTATTATATAAATATATCAAAAAAAATAAGTTGTGTTACCTAAAAGATTACACCAATTATTGTACTAATAAAAATATACTATAAAAAACAAAATAATAAGTAGAAAAAAAATAATATGGGAGAAAAAATAGAAAATGTTAAAGATTATTTCACATGATGGACCCTCAAGACAAGGACAATGGCGAGAATATAAAACACCTCATATAATAGACTATAATATAGTAGATATTGTTAAAAATATAGCAACACCATTTAAAATACAAAAGGAAATAGCACAAGAAAACATGGAGCAAACAATAGAACTTGCAAAAAAAGAAGAAAATAAAGATAAAATTGCAGTTATACAAGGAGCACAATATACTGATATTAGAGTAGAATGTGCAATGGAATTAGAAAAACTTGGATACAGAACATTGATGTTTGCAAATACAGATGAATTACAAAGAAATCCAGAAAGTCTACTAGATATAATAATCAAAACTAGAGAAAATATAAATCCAAACACCACATTGTACTTTCCATTTGCAACAACACAAATCATACCAATACTAGCATACCTTGGAATTGACTTATTTGACACATCCCGTGCAATATATGAAGCAAAATATAACAATCTAATGACAAGTACAAACATATATCCCCAAGAAAACTATAAAATAACAGACAACCTAGAACAAGAAAATATAAATCAATTAAATTTTACAATAAAAGAAATTCAAGAAAACATAAAAAATAAAACACTAAGAAATTTAACAGAACAAAAAGCAGCAACAAATCCTGAAATCATGACATTACATAGATTACTTGATAAAAATTATCAAAACTATCTACAAAAATATACACAACTATATTAAACTCCCATAAACCTTTTTTTAAAATAAAACTAGTTTTCCTAAAAAAAATAAAAAAAGGAAGATACTCTATTATCAAACACATTATTTACTAGCTTGAGCAATAATTCGATTATATGTACGCCTGGCAGTAGCACCATCATAACCTATATAAACAAAACATTGTGTGTTATCATGCTTTGTACATATTATTTGATAAAAACATGTTCTTTTATCATGAATAAATTGAATGTCTTTATAAACATCATGTGATATATGAGTACCCTTAATAAATTCTACAGATCTATCCTCTGAGTAGTTCAATTTAAACACTTCTCATATTTATTTATATTATTTATTACCTTCTACCAACTAAATATTTTTTTTAAATATCTAATTATATTATATGAAAAACACAATATAAAATACTTATGAAAAAATTATAAAAAATCTTTAAGTAACTCTTTATCAACATCAGCTAATGTAATCAATGCCTCAGCCTCAATAAAATGTAAATTAGCAGGAACTATTATACAATGTAAAGGTTTACCAAAATCAAAATTCTTTACATCACTAACTCTACCACCCTTTACAATAGGATGTTTACTACCAGCTTGAGCAATACCAATAACAATACGATCATCATCAAATACATGCTCTTTACGTTCAGATTCAACTTTAGATAAATAATCTAATGCCTGATTAACAGTCATATATCTATCCTTATGAGCTTGAATATCAAGTAATACAAGTGTATGAAGACCCATTTGAGAATTTAATTTAATAGCATCATATGGTGAATGTGGAAAGAAATTCTCATCAGGAAAAGGAACAGTGGTTGTTTTACCAAATTTATAAGCTTGAAGACCACTGATACCTGGAGCTGCAGAAAAAATACTACTACCATGTATAATCTGTGTTTTGATTCCCTTATTAATAGCTTCAACATATAATTCTGTATGAGTAGTTGCCATTAAAGAGTCACCTGCAGTAACAAAAGCAATATCCTTAGTCATTGCTTCTTTAATAATAACATTAGCATCTTCAACATCTTCACGTTTTAATGTAATAAATGGAACATCTAATTTTTCAATTAAATTATCAATATTACCACCCATTAACTTAGCAGTATAAAATTCAGCATAAATACAATCAACACTCTTAAGAGCTTTAAAACCCTTATATGAAATATCATCTTCACTAAATAATCCTAAACCAATAAAATATAACAATTAAATACACCTCATTATAAGAAAATTAAAAATATTTTTTTAATTAATTTTTAAAAAAGTTAAAACCATTTACAAAAAATAAATAGTTATCTAAATATTAAGTATATAACTAATAATACATAATTTTTTATATTAAAATAAAATTGTTATATTAAAAAACTAGTTTCTTTGTTAAGTTAATTTATTTTATATATTAAAAAAAATAGATTCTTTT
>NZ_MUZW01000030.1:0-6231 GCF_003266085.1 Methanosphaera sp. DEW79
TTTAGAAGAAATAATGATTCTGACAATGATGATGAGTCTAAATCATCTGATGAAAAATCTTCTGATAATATAGATGATAATAATCAAGTTGATAAAGAGAATGTTGAATCTATAGAAATGGACGAAAAATCTGAAGAAGAATCTGAATCTGTAGAAAAATCCAAAGAAACTTTAGATACAGAAGACGTTTTAGTAGAAAATCCACCAGATACTATTGAAAATAATGAAGATAAAAAAGAAGATAAAGGTCGTTTTGGATTTTTCAGTAGAAATAAAAATAAAGAAGCATCTAGCAATCAAAAAGATGAAAAAGAAGAAGATAAGTCTGATGATGATTCTGGAAGATTCTCATTCATCACTAAAAAAACAATAAAAGAAGAAGATATTGAAGATATTCTTGAAGAGTTAGAATTTTCATTAATTGAGGGTGATGTTGCATTTGATGTTGCAGAAAGAATAGTTGAATCTGTAAAAGAAGATTTAATTGGTAAAAAAATTAAACGTCGAGGAGATATGGAACTATTCACAACTAATGCTCTTAAAAAAGCAATTACAGAAATTATTGACAATGGATATTATGATTTATTAGGTGATATTGAAAAATCAAAAGAAAAAGGTGAACCATATAAAATAATGTTTGTTGGTATTAATGGTACTGGTAAAACAACAACAATTGCAAAAATTGCAACATATCTTGAAAAACATGGATATTCATCAGTATTTGGTGCATCAGATACATTCAGAGCAGGAGCTATTGAACAATTAGAACATCATGCAAATAACTTAAATCTAAAAATTATTAAACATGAACGTAATTCTGATCCTGCAGCTGTAGCATTCGATGCTGTAGAACATGCAAAAGCTTCTGGTAAAGATGTTGTACTTATAGATACTTCTGGACGTATGCAAACAAATGCTAATTTAATGGATGAAATGAAAAAAATCAAACGTGTATCACAACCTGACATAGTAATCTATGTGGGTGATGCTCTAATGGGTAATGATGCTACAGAACAAGCATCTAAATTTAATGAAGTTATTGATATTGATGGTATTATTTTAACAAAAGCAGATGCTGATGCAAAAGGTGGTGCAGCAATATCAATTGGTCATGTAATTCATAAACCAATATTATTTATTGGTACAGGTCAATCATATGATGATCTTATGGAATTTGAACCTGAATGGATGATAAATCAAATATTTAATGAGGAAGCAGAAGCTTAACTCTTTAATTTCTTTTTTTTATAATTAGTTTAGAAAAAGTATATTTGGGGGAGAAAATTGAATTAGTTGGAAAAATAATTTATTTTTTTGTTCCACCATACACTGCATTAGAATAATATTTCCATAATACATCTATTTCTTTAAATCCAACTTCTTCAAGTAATTTAATATGTTCCATTAAGGTTATGGGTACATCATTATTGTTTCTATTTTTCTTAAATGTCTCAATATCTTCATCTGTACAGCCATTTTCTTTCATATATTTAGAGGTCATTCTTTCATTAAGAATTATATTATAATCACTATTTGCTTTTATAACATCAGCATTGTAGAAGACTCCTCCTTCATATAATGAATCATAGATATGTTGATACATATCTTTTTTTGCTTGATTATTTGGTATATGATGTAGTGCAAGGGAGGATATAATTGCATCGTATTTATCAATAATATCAATTATAGTAAAGTCTCCTATTACATATTCAATATTATCATAATCTGATAATTTTTCCTTTGCAATTTCTATCATTTTCTCTGATAAGTCAAAACATGTAACTTTTCCATTTGGAAATCTTTCTAATACTTTTTTTGTAATGTTACCTGTTCCACATCCAAGATCAAGAATTCTTGGACTTTCATTATCAGGTATTGCATTGATTAGTGCTTCAATCATTTGATTATAATTTACTAAGTTTTTTTCAATTGTTGCATCATAATTTTCTGCTACTTCATTAAAATGTTGTTTTAAGTCTGCCATTTTTTTATTTTCCTCTTTTTATTTATATTAATTCATAATGTGATTTTGAATCTATTGCTAAGACAAGTACTACCCCAATTATTCCAATTATTAAACATATAATTAATGATTCTGGTGGTACTGTTACAATTTGAGTCATTGGTACACGTAGTGATCCTAACATTATACCAATTAGTGCTGCTACAGTTTCTTGTTTATGATGTTCAAGTAAATACTTTATTACTCTACTCATACCCATAAATCCTAATCCTGCACCTACAATAAACACAATAATATCACTTATTGCAAATTTATGTAATGCATTGATCATGTATTCATACTGTCCAAGTAGTAATAGAAGTGATGAACCAGATATTCCAGGTAGTAACATTGCACATATAGCTATAAATCCTGATATAAAAAGGATTGGCAGTGAATGTGCTGCTTGTATTGGATTTAATCCTACAAAGATATAACCAAGTATTGCAAAGATAACTGTTATTAAAATTGCTTTTATATTAAATGCATCTAATTGTTTGTATAATATGACTATGGATGCTAGAATTAATCCAGCAAAGAAGGAGTATGTAAATCCACCATAATTATTTAAAAGAAATGTGATAATTCCTGCCATTATAATCATAGCTAGTGCTATACCACAACATAGGGGTATGAAGAATTCAAAATCTACTTCTTCAAGTAATTGTTCCTTAAAACCATTTAAATCTCCTTTTAATAGTGGTTTTAAAAACATTAGTTTTATATTACTTATTGATCCAATTAACCTATCATATATTCCTGTTATAAGAGCTATTGTACCTCCAGATATTCCAGGCATAATATCAGACACGCCCATTAACAATCCTCTAAGAAAGATTGCTAAGATGTTATTTGAATTAACCATATTTTTTTTACTCCATTATTACCTTCTCATAATTTTATTGTTTAAATATTTGAAAAAGATAATATTTATAATTAAATAAGAATAATAAATTGTTACTCATTATAAAAAAAAGTTAGGAAGTTTTATTATTTTATGAGTTATATTCATTGATTTTATTAATTTTTATAATATTATATTAAATTATTTACATTTTTTTGAATGATTATTAACATTAAATAATTATAGTATGAAGTAATAAATATTATATTTAAATAGGAGAATAATTTATAGGAGAATAATAAATTATGTTAGGCGAAAAAGAATTATTAAAGTTATTTCCAGAGTATTCAGACACAATACAACCTTCAGGTATTGATTTAAGAATGGATAAAATATATAGACAAGTCGGTTCTGGTTCACTAATTGATAATGAGAAAAATCTACCAGAAATTGAAGAACTGGAATCTGTAGATGATATTTATACTTTAGAACCAAAAACAGCATATAGTGTTACTATAGAAGGTAAAATTGAAATACCTACAGGTTATACAATGTTATATCTTCCAAGATCAACACTTCTTCGTTCTTTTATCAGTGTACATACTGCTGTTGGAGATCCTGGATTTTATGGAACTTTACAATTTATGATTGTTAATAATGGTCAGTATCCCTACAAGATAAAAAAAGGTGAAAGAATAGCTCAAGCAGTTGTATTTCCAGTAGAAGGATCTGGTAAATATAATGGATCTTATCAGGAAAAATAAGTTAGTGGAGTGTTTTTATGAAGAAAGATAAAAATATTGCACAGTTTTTAATTGATAAATTAGAATCTAATGGTGTTGAATATGTATTTGGATATCCTGGAGAACAAGTACTTCCAATATATGAAGCACTACGTAAATCCAATATAAAACATATATTGATGAGACATGAACAGGCAGCAGCACATGCAGCTGATGCTTATGCAAGAATTACTGGAAAATATGGTGTATGCTTAGCAACAGCAGGACCTGGAGCAATGAATCTTGTTATGGGTGTATCTGCTGCTTATAAGGATAATGTGCCTTTGATTGTTATAACAGGGGATGTTTCATCAGATGTTAAGGGTGAAGACACATTTCAAGATATGGATATTAATGCAGTTTTTAAACCAATAACTCTTAAATCATATAATTCAAATACACCTGAAAAATTAGAGAATAATATTGAAGAAGTATTTTCATATAATAAACAGGGTATCACTGGTCCATTCCATATTAATATCTCAAAAGATATACAAATTAGGCCAATGAATGTAGACCATAAGGTAATAGAATCAAGAAAAATTAAGTTACCTCTTGAATATGATATTAAAGATACAATAAAATCAATAGAAGATGCTAAAAAACCGTTAATAATTGTAGGTTCTGGAATTATTTATGCAAAGGCATTTGAACAACTAAATACATTCATAGATAAAACAGAGATACCTCTAGTAACAACATACTCTGCAAGGGGAATAATACCAGAAACAAATGATAAAAATTTAGGACTAGTTGGAACACGTGGAACAAAAGAAGCAAACTATGCCTCCGAAGAAGCAGATTTAATACTAGCACTAGGAACAAGACTATCAGATAGAACAAGAAGTCATATAAATACAAGTAACATAATACAAGTAAATACAAAAAATCAACAAAAAAATGCAGAGATATTCTATCAAAATCATATAAAAGAATTCTTAGAAGAATTAAATAAAAATAAATTACCAAAAACAAGTAAAAATTGGATTGAAGAAATATTATCACAAAAAGACACAACACCAAAAAAATATGCACAAACAGAAAAACTACATCCAGAAAAAGCAATACAAACAATACTAAAACAATTAAATGAAAATGTGACAATAACTCTAGATGCTGGAACAACACCAACATACTTTACAATAGATTCAAAACTCAATAAACATTCACAAATGCTATTTCCAGGGGGTCTTGGACCAATGGGATATTCCCTACCTGCAAGTATAGGAGCATCATTTGCAAGACCAGATGATATAATCTTTGCAACAACAAGTGATGGTTCAGTACAAATGACAATAGAAGAATTAGCTGTAATAAGCACATATCAACTACCAATAATAATATTCATTATAAACAACAATGTACTTGGAATAATAAAACAATGGCAAGAAATGGCCAATACTCCTAAATATCAAGTGGATTTAAAAAATCCTGACTTTGTACAAATAGCAAATGCTTATAGTATTGAAGCAGACAATATAACATCACTTAAAACTCTTGAAACAAAGTTAGAAGAAGCTATAAAAGATAGAAAACCACATTTATTCAATATAAATGTTGAAGATATACCAATTCCACTACCAAAATAGGTGTTTAAACCCCATAACTACCTTTAGGGGTAGTTATGAAATTATCTCTAGAATAAATTTATCTCAACTCCTCTTTATTTGATTTAATTTTAAACAAAACAATAATTATTTAATAATTATATACATCACATTAAACTCTTATTAAAAAGTCTTAAAATGGTGTTGTCGCACACACTTGAAATGATACAAAAAATACCACTAACAGAAATGATACAAACATATTTGTTATAAAAGTTTAGTAAGTAATTATACACCAAAAAATGAACAACCTAATAGATGTCTACTTCAAAACAATACAACTTCATTACTTAAAACGAAGATATAGAACTACAAAAGGATCAATGATAAGATTATGAAAGTGTAAGGATAAGATGAATCCAAAGAATTATACTTAAAAACAAAAAAAATCAATCAACAACTTTTTCAATAAAGATATATAAATTTACTATCCTCATAAAGTTTATGTAGTGATATATACGTCTTATTTTCAAAAATAAAAAGATTATATTTCTGTTTTATAAAAAAAATATATCAAAATGATTTTAATAGCTTATTTTTAGTGTTATTATAAAATTCATCATATATTAATCATGATTAATTTTTTTACTAATTCCTTTTTTCATATAATGACTCTTTATAGAAAATTCTATGAAATAATATAAATACCTTCTTTTAATTAATTTAAGAATATGAAATTCCCCCCCTTATTATTTAAGGTCGTAATATTCTTTTAGAACTATAAATTATAATTTAAATTATAATAAAGTATATTTTATAGAGTGTCTATATTAGATCTAACCTAAGAATTTTCTTAGTAAAATTAAAATTTATTTTAAAGATTAATCTTATTATAAATTTTATATCATTAATATAAATGGAGGAAATAATGAATGAAAAATAAGAATATATTACTTTTTTCAGTAACAATGCTTATTTTACTACTTGGAATATCAATAGTATCAGCAGCAGACACAAACAACTCATTACCAACAAGTACACAGATTACTAAAGATA
>NZ_MUZW01000036.1:0-6720 GCF_003266085.1 Methanosphaera sp. DEW79
TTTTTTTAAAGTTTATCTTGTGTAAACTAAAAAATATAAATCATGTTTAATACATTATTATAATAAATGATGGAAAAATAAATATAATAGTAAAAAGGGAATTATATTTAAGTAAAATCAATAGGATGTTAGATATATGTCACAGGTTCCTATTCCAATTTAATAAAGGGTATAAATAGATCAATAATTTCTGGAAGATATATTCGTATAAATATGTATCCCTTTTCATATATGGAATTATTAACATACTTTAGTGATAAAAAGAAATCAGCACTTACACATGATGATGAAATAAAAATTTTCAATAATTACTTAAATTATGGTGGGTTTCCAGGACTTTTAGCTTATGATTATCCTGATGAGAAAATAACCTATCTAACAGATATTTATAATTCAATAATGTTAAAAGATGTTATAGATATTGAAAAAATATCATCAGTTATATTATTTGAGAGATTAATGGAATTTATAGTATGTAATATTGGAAAAATATTCTCTGCAAATTCAATAGCAAAATATCTTAAATTAGAAAAATATAATATTTCAACATCAACTGTACTAAATTATAAAGTATGCTATGAATTCATTACTTTTATATCAGACAAAAAGAGAAGACCTTATTGGAAAAAAAATACTTAAGGTGTCTGAAAAATATTACATAGTAGATCCTGGATTTTATTATTTATTTAATGATGAGAATAAAAGAGATTTGGGCTATTTACTTGAAAATATAGTTTATTTAGAACTTAGAAGACATGGATATAAAGTAACAATTGGTAAATTATATGACATTGAAGTGGATTTTGTATGTAAAAAACCTGGAAAAACTACATATATTCAAGTAGCACAATCAATAATGGATCCTAATACAAGAGATAGAGAGTTTAGGCCATTAAATAAAATAAAAGATAATTATCCAAAATATGTTCTATCTATGGATGAAATAAACTTATCCTCAAATGGAATAATACATATGAATATTCTTGAATTTTTAAAGGCAGATGAAATATAAATTCCACTATTTTCTTTTTATTTAATTAATATGAAACTATTAAATATAATGGATTAAATAATTATAGAAAAAGGAATTTCTTTAAAAAAATAGAAAAAACAACGTTAGATATACATAAGCTTGTTAAAAAAATAGGTAATATATAAAAGAGAATATGTTAAATAAAATCTCTTTTGGGGTTTTAATATGATTGATAACTTAAATAAAAAAATATCTTACAAAAAAGAAAATTTAAGAACAATATATCTTGCAGGGGGATGTTTTTGGGGTGTTGAAGCATATATTTCGAGGTTACTTGGAGTAGCTAAAACAACAGTAGGTTATGCAAATGGAAACACAGAAAATCCCACTTATGATGAGGTATGTTTAGAAAATACAAATCATGTTGAATGTGTAAAAGTGGATTATGATAATAACATATTACCATTAAAGAAGTTATTGGAAGAATTTTTTAAAATAATAAATCCACTTACAATTAATAAACAAGGAAATGATGTAGGAGTACAATATAGAACTGGTATATATTATAGAAATGAAACAGACAAAAGAATAATAATAAATTTTATTAATAGAAAACAAGGAGAATATTCACAAAAAATAGTAACAGAAGTATTACCCTTGAATAATTTTTATCCTGCTGAAAAATATCATCAGAAATATTTGGAAAAAAATCCTACAGGTTACTGTCATATTGATTTAACACAACTTCCAAATCAGAAAAAACAATTAGAAGAATTATTAATTAAAGAAGATATTATGAATTTAACACCTATTGAATTTGATGTTACACAAAAAAATGCTACAGAAAAGCCTTTCAGTGGAAAATATAATGATTTTAATAAGAAGGGATTGTATGTGGATGTTGTAGGTGGAGAGCCATTATTTATATCAGATGATAAATTTGATTCAAAATGTGGATGGCCTTCTTTTACAAAACCTGTTAATGATAGTCATATTCAAAAGTTAAATGATACATCTCATGGTATGAAAAGAATAGAAGTTAGAAGTAAAAAGGCTAATTCACACCTAGGTCATGTTTTTGATGATGGACCTAGAGGTGAAAAGAGGTATTGTATAAATTCTGCTTCAATGAGATTTATACCATATGATAAGTTAGAGGAGATGGGTTATGGAAGGTATGTTAAATATTTTAAGTAAAATAATTGATTTTTAGAAATTCTTTTTTTTAGTATTTTTTTCTACCTTAGTTTAAATAAGTTAAATTCATTTAAAATAAAAAAAAATAAGTATTGAAGATAATTATTTAATTATCTTTTGTTTCTGGTAGTTTTGTAAGAATTACTGGTATAATTATAACTAATGCTAAAAATACTAATTCTATTAATAGTTCTGTAGTTATACCTTCTGTAATTTTATGTATTATTTCTGAAGCAAATAATATTAAAAGTACTCCTGGAAGAATATATTTTAGTATCCATATCCATTTTGATCCTATGTGTACTATTGATTTTTCATTTAAAATTGGTACTAATTTATCAATACCATATAACCATCCAAAGATTATTGCTTGAAGAAGTATTGCAAATAATATTCCATATTGATTTATGAATTCATCTGCTATTGCAAGAATATAGTTTCCTGCTCCTGTTGTAAATATTATGGATGTTAAAAATCCAAAGAAACAAACAATAGTTGCTGTTTTTGATCTACTCATCTTAAATTTTTTAGCTAAAGATAAACTCATTGGTTCAATAAATGCAAACATAGTTGTTACTCCTGCAAAGAAGACACATAAAAAGAATGCTGGACCAATAATATATGCTACATCACCCATTATATTGAATATTTCTGGGAATACTACAAATATTAATCCAGTACCTGATGTTGCTATTTGTTCAATTCCAAGTCCTGTTTTTAGTGACATAAATCCTAGTATGTTAAATACTCCTATTGCTGTTATTATTTCAAAACTTGAATTTGATGCAGCAACAACTAAAACACTATCTACTAGATGATCATTATTATCAAGATAACTTGCATATGTAAGTGCAATTGATTGTCCTACAGATAATGAAAATAGTACTTGTGTAAATGCTGCAAGCCATATGTCACTATTTAGAAGAGCACTCCAATCTGGATTAAAAAGATTAGTTAATCCTATCATATGACCATTAAGTGTAAATGAGTATGCTACTATTAAAAACATGATACATATTAGAGAGGGTATTGTTATTTTCACTACTTTTCCAATTCCATTTTCAATATTTTTACGTGATACTAACCATAAAAATATCCATACTAGTGTAACTATTATAAATGTGGGCCATACTATTGTTGTAATATGACTTAAGTTGTTACCTCCAACTACTATGTTGGTATTGAAAAATAAATTAGGATCACTTCCCCATTGTTTTGTGAAACCTAGAAGTAGATATATAACATCCCATCCTATTATAACTATGTAATATGTCATAACTAGGAAAACTAGAAATACTATAAACCATCCTATTACTTCAAATTTTGGATTTAAATTCTTAAGAATACTGGATAATGAATCTCTATGTTTTACTCCAAGACCATATTCTAATATTAGAAATGGAACACCAAGTGTTAATATTGCAAATATGTATGGTATAAAAAAGGATCCTCCACCATTACTATATACAATATAACTAAAACGCCATATGTTTCCTAGACCTATTGCTGCTCCAATCATTGCAAATAAGAATGAAATATTACTTCCCCATTTATATGCTTCATTTGTTTTCTTTGAAGCTGAGATATATGCAACCCCCATTATTTTTTTTCTAAGTTTATATTAGTATAAAATATCTTTTAATTTTATAAAAACATAATATTTATAATTATATTTTTTCATTGTATTTAGTATTTGCATGTTTTTTTCAATTTTTTTAAAAGAGTATAATTATAATCATAATTTAAAAAATAAAAAAAAAGAGATAATACTATAAGTAGTTACATTGGTTTATTTTCAAGTGATTCTACTACATCTTTCATTACTTGTGGTATGTTTATTTGTTGAGGACATTTTTCTACACATTTACCACAGTCTATACATGCACTTGCCGGCCCATTTTTCTTATTTTTCATGTAGTTTATGTACGTTACTTGGTATGTTGTAAATCCATCTTCATTTAGTAGTTTTTCACTATTATATAAATCAAATACATATGGTATGTTGATATTTACTGGACATTCATTTATACAGTAATTACATTTAGTACAAGGTACTGTTATTTTACTATTTATAAGTTCACTTACTTGTTTTATAAGGTCTAATTCTTCTTTAGATAATGGTTGCATATTTTCAAAAATTTCAATATTTTCCTCCATTTGTTTATAACTACTTACTCCACATAGTACCATGAATACATTATCAAGATTTGCTACAAAACGTAGTGCTAACTCAACTGGTGTAAGTGTTGGATTGAATTTTTTAATTAAATCATTAGCATCTTCTGGTATGTTTGCAAGAAATCCTCCCTTTAATGGTTCCATTACAATTACTTCTAAATCATGTTTTTTAGCAACTTCATAGCATTTCTTTGATTCTATTGTTTGACTTTCCCAGTCAAGGTAATTTATTTGTAATTGTATAAAATCCATGTCAGGATATTTTTGAAGATATTTTTCTATGTACTTAGCATCTCCATGGCTTGAAAATCCAAGTTTTTTAATTTTTCCTGCATCTTTTTGTTGTTTTAAAAATTTATATGAATCTACATCTATATATCCTGCTTCTGAAAATGGACTTATGTTGTGTAGTAAATAATAGTCAAAGTATTCTACTCCACAACGTTCTAATTGTTCTTTAAATATTGGTTCTACCTCTTCTTCTTTGGTTATTGCAAAGATGGGTAATTTATCTGCTACTATATATGATTCTCTATGATGGTTTTTTAGAGCTTCTTTTAGTGCTATTTCACTTTTTCCATTATGATAAGGATATGCTGTATCAAAATAGGTGTATCCTTTTTCTAAAAAGAGTTCTGTCATTTTATTTACTTGTTCTTGGTTGATTGTTTCTGGTTTATCTTTATCTGTTTGAGGTAATCTCATCAATCCAAATCCCATTTTTTTCATTATATCTTCTCCCTTTTTAATAATATGAAAATTTTTTTATAAGCTTTATATATATACTATTTATTTTTAATAATTATATATATATATATATTTATTACATAAACATCATTAAAGAAGAACACACAATAATATTATTATGAAATCAAATATCTTTCTTAGTTACTATCATGAAGATAAAGAGTATAGTGACAAATTTCAAGAATTATTTCAAAATTTGAATACAAAAACAATAAGATTAACAAATAATGACTATTCAAGTGATGAATATATCTCTAATATCATAAATGAAAATAACATAACAAATACTACAACTACAATAGTACTAGTAGGACCTAAAACATACAAAAGAAAACATATAGATTGGGATATATATGCAGCATTAAAGCAAAAATCATCACTAATAGGCATATGTCTTCCAAATAGGAATGATTATAGACTAAATAATCTAATACTGGAAACATATCCTCCAAGACTACATGATAATGTAACATCAGGTTATGCAACTATAATAAAATGGACAGAAAATCCTGAGAAAATAGATAACATAATAAAAAGATCATATATAAAATCAGAGGATACAAATCTAATAAATAATAGACGAAAACTACAATCTAAAGATCATCATTTCTGTGGAGTAGGATGTGATTGTCATTAAAAAAATGAAAGTATATACTTAAAATATATGTATAGTAAATAGTAAATAAGTATTATGTAGTATGTAAAACATACATCATTTTACATTCGTATGTAGGGAAATTATTATACCTCTAACTTTTAATATAATATTTTTTCCTACTACTTTTATAAAAAAAACTTTTTTAAAAAAAAGAAGAATATTTCTTTAGATTTAACTTAAAATCCAAGAAGTATTTTAAATCCAAGAAGTATTAATATTACTCCACCTAATATTTGGAATTTATCTCCAAAATAATCACCTAATTTTTTACCAATAAATATTCCAACAATACTAAATAAGAATGTAATAATTCCAATAATAGCACATGGAATAACTAGACTAATATTAAGAATAGCAAATGTCACACCCACAGCAAAAGCATCAATACTTGTTGCAATAGCAAGTAGGGTAACTTCTTTAAAACTAAATATGTCAGCTACTTTTTCATCACTACTAGTGATACTTTCACGAATCATATTCAATCCAATACAAAGTAGTAGTATAAATGCAATCCATGGTGCATATGTTGATATAAATGATCTAATTGTAGTTCCACAAACATAACCTATTATGGGCATGAAACATTGAAATCCGCCAAAGAAAATTCCATACCAGAGTATTTCTTGTTTTTGTATTTTTTTCTGAGTAAATCCTTTTGTTATTGAAATACTAAAAGCATCCATAGCAAGAGCAATAGCCAAAAGAATTACAGAAAGCATATTCATTTCCATATAATCAAAATTCCTTATTAAAAAAAAATTCAATTTAAAAATAATAATAATAATAATAAAAACTACTTACTATCAATATTAATATATTTTATAATAATTAGATATAAATCTTTAATCTAAAATAGAATTTAGAATAAAAAAATAAAATCCTTCAATAAACAGAGTCTATTTTTAATTTAAAATATAGGTATATTTATAAAAAAATTCATGAAATAATTTAGTAAAAATTACTTATA
>NZ_MUZW01000010.1:0-7281 GCF_003266085.1 Methanosphaera sp. DEW79
TGGAAATGTAATGAAAAACACTCCAATAAAACTTATCATAAACAACCAAACATACAACATAACAACAGATAACAATGGTAATTACAAATACACATACAAAGTAAATTCATTAAATAACACAGTAGAAGTAGTTTATCTTGGAAATAACACACACGATGCTTCATATGATATAACTTTATTTACAGCAAATAAACTTAAAACAACAGTTACAGTTTATCCTGCAAGTGGTATTATTGGTGAAAACATAACTTTAATTGCTAAAATTACTGATGAATATGGTAACCTTGTAAATGGTGGAAATCTTGTATTTAAACTTAATGGTAAAACATTACGTGAAGATGGAAGCTTTAATAGTACAGCAAATCCACTTAAATTAAAAGTTGAAAATGGTTTTGTAAGATATAATCTACATCTTGACATGTATCTTAGAAATATTAAGAATGTAACTGCATCATACAGTGGATCATACATCTATGAAAGTGCAAGAGCACAAGAGGCTACTGTAATAGTTGGAAAACGTATGACACAATTAAATGTTACAACATCAACTACAACAGTAAAACAAAATACAAACATAACATTCACAGTAAAAATAGCTGATATAACACCAAATGCAGAAAACAGAACAATAAATACTGGACGTGTGATTTTTAAAATAAATGGTAAAACCATAAAAGATGATGATGGTAACATAGTCTTTAGTGATATAATAAATAACACTGCAACTTACACATACCACATACCACAAGGTATGGCATCTGTAGATAAAAACAATACTTTAAGAAACTACACAGTAGAAGCAGTATATGCTGATAAAATATATCAAGAAACAAAAAACACCACAGTATTCCATGTTGAAAAATCAGATATTTCAATCGATATAAACAATGTATCAGTATCAAAAACAGATAAAACAATGAATGTAACTGCTAAAATACTTGACTATCAAGGAAATTTCGTAGTAGGAACAAATAAAATTTGTCTAAAAGTTAATGGTGTAACTTTAAAAGATGAAAATAATCAAACAATCTACTACACAATTAATAATGGAGTTATAGATCTTAAAAACATCATTATTCCTGTTAAAAATGTTAATAACATTACAATAGTAACAGGTGATAGACAAGCATATAACAGTGGATGTAATACAACTGATGTTATATTCATAAAAGAATAATTAAAGTATTTCTTTAATTTATTCTTCTTTTTCTAAAAAAAAGTTAAATTCTATTTCTTAAATAAAAATTTAAATAAAAATAGTTTATTTTAAAGTTTAAAAGAGAATCTATTTTTTAAAACTATTCATTCTTATTTTAATATTGTGTCATAAATATCATTTCTTCTATTGGTAAGTACTGGGATTTGATTACGAACAGAGCTAAGTGATGATTGTGTAATATTAGCATATAGTATTTCTTCATTTTCATGGGCCTTAGCAATGATTTTACCCCAGGGATTAACTATCATTGAATGGCCCCATGCAACATAGTATGGATTTTCTATTTGACTTGGACTTGTTGCAACAACATAGCATTGATTATCAATTGCCCTGGCTTTAATTAAAGTCTCCCAATGAAGTGGGCCTGTTGTTTTATTGAATGCTCCAGGAAGTAGTATAATATCACTGTTGTTTTTATTCATTAATGTCCATAATTCTGGAAAACGTATATCATAACATATTGCAATGGATATGTTAGCAAGGGGTGTTTTAATTGTTGTAACTGAGTCTCCAGGTGTGAGTGTATCAGACTCAGTAAATTTCATATTATCTGTATCAATATCAAACATGTGCATTTTTCTATGTTTTCCTATTATTTTTCCTTTAGGATTTATAAGATAAGCTGTGTTATATAAGTGGTTACTTTCTTTTTCTGGTATTGATCCTGATTGTAGATAAATATTTTCCTCTCTAGCTATATCTTGCATAGAATTTAGGGTTTTACTCGTGGTTTCCTCTTCACAATACTCAATAAATTTACTATTATCATATGGTGTATTAAACATTTCAGGTAGTGTTATAAGTTTAGCTCCATTAGATGAGGCTTTTTTAATTAACTGGATTGCATGTTCTATATTAGTATCTTTATTATCAACAACATTCATTTGACAAGTAGCTATTTTAAAATCTTTCATTAATATACACCTCTTTAATTAATAATTTAGCTTATTTTAATATAAACTTTTTTTTTAGTCCATTGATTTAATTTTATCAGGATTTAAAACTATATTCTTATTATATTGTTAAAATTACTTTTTAGTAGATATTTATATTTGGTGTTTATTTTTGTGAAAAAAAGGTTATTATATACTAATTACTTATTTAATAATTTATGAATATATTGCTTTGATAAGAGGGAAGTTTTAGTTATGAAAACTAGGGATTGAAATAAGTTATTATGAAATAGTACATTCACAACATGGAAACTATAATAAAAATAAATTATCTAAAATTAGTAATACATATTTACAATAGTGATAGAAGAGTAAAAAAAATTTTAAAAAGATATCTTCTACAAAGCCTAAAATTAAATACTTTAAAAATATAATGATTTATAATTGGATATGTCCTATGAAAATAAAATAAGAAGGTATTTTTCATAAAATAATAAAAAAAAATATAGTTCTAAACTATAAAAAATATATATCAAAGGAGTTAATAGTAAATTATTAAGGTAAATAAAAAAAAGGTATAATTAAAGGAGGAACTATCATGTTAGATTTATTTCCAGAGGATGATATGACAACATGGAAGTTATTTATATCATATCCTAAGGATTGTCAAGATTATAATATATTTATGAAAAGATTAGAATCATCTACCGAAGCATTTAAATGGAGTGATGTTACAAAGATAGGTGATGGATTTGTTGATGCAATTGATAAATCTGATGCACTTATTGTTTTATCAGGTTTATGGGATGATGATAAAGAATTAATTGAAAAACATATTAAGTATGCAAAGGGTTTTAGAAAACCAATTATAATTATAAGACCATATGGGGTAGAAGAAATTCCTGAACCATTACAAGATGTTGCAACAAAGGTTGTTGGATGGAATACTGCATGTATTGTTGATGCAATACTACTTAGTATCAATGGGGAAGATTATGAATTTTTAATGTAATCTTCCCTTAGAAGAATGAATCTAGAGTTGATGCTTTTTTTGTTAGTAAATCCTTTGGTGGATTTAGTGGTATGAATTCCATTTGTAATGATTTGAGAAGTTCCAAGGCATTGTCTGTTATGTCAGGTGCTACAATTATTCCACGAACAAATTCTTTATTATCCATGAAACATTCAACATATCCTTTCAATTGTTTCACAGCATTCGTACCAGCTTTTCTACTTTTAAATTCAAGTATCATTAGTTTTTCATCTTTATCAGTTCCCATTAAATCAATAAATCCATTTTCTGTCTGATATTCTCGTCTTGTTGGTCTAAATCCCTTTTCTATTAATTCTGGTTTTTCCCATGCAAGATCAACCATGTGTTTTTCATATCCTCTTATTTCAAGATTTTTAGTATCAACACAGTTGTAGTATGTTGCACAGTAGACTGTATCTAGGTAGACTGTTATTTCTTCATCAGGCTTTGTTTTTATACTTTGTAGTATTATTTGATTCTCTTTTAGACTAACTTTATTTTTACATCCAGGAGCTTGCCAGTTTACTGGATCTAGGTTTAGTTCTTGGTGTATTGTAAATGTTCCATCTTTTTTTATTAATATTAATCTATCACCTTTGTCTAATCTGCTACGTGCTCGTCCTTCATACTCTACATGACATTGAGCAAGGATGATAATCATTGATTTTTTATTAAATCCGTCTTTAATAAGTTCATATGCCTCTTGTGTACTTGGATTTTCTATTGTTTTATATTTAATTTATAATCCCTTCTAGTAAATTCTTTTATTATATATCTTATATTTGGATAAAACTATTTAAATTAATATTTTTATATATAGTATGTATGGAATATGAATATTTAGTTTCATAGGTATTCCGTATTAACAATTGTTATATTTTTTTTTAACAATAAAATGCTTAAAATAGGGGAATAAAAAAATATGTCTTCTTTTAATTTTCTAGGAAAATTCGGAATTGTTATAATATCAGCAATACTTGCACTAATACTAGCAAGAATAGGAATAAGTTATCTTGTAATACTAATAGCTATAGGTTTTATAATAGCATTAATTACAAAAAGTAAAGCTTATGCAGTACTAACGGGCCTTTTATACACTGTTATAAGTTATATCTTATCGTATCCTGCTGGATTGTTCCTAGTGGATTATATGCCAACAACCAATGTTACTATTCCAATAGACACAATAACAGTAGGTATTGATTTATTAATGGGAGTTTTAATACCTGCTATAGCAGCAGTAGTACTATGTGGATTACCAGCAATAATTGGAGTAAATATTGCAGAATATATTCACAAACCAACTACTCAACCACAAAAGGAAGAACACCATTATAAAGTCATGGATAACTTCAATCAAGTACATAAAAAAGTAAATAAAAAACAAGTTGAAGCAGATATACTTCGACAAACACCTATTCAAAAAGCTAAAAATAGAAAGAAAAAAGAAAAACAAAAAGAAGATTATAAAAAATAAGATAATGGTGATATAATGAGTGACGTGATTATTGTAGGAGCAGGAACTGGAGGATTAAGTGTAGCAAGAGAATTGTCTAAAAATCCTGACGTGAACATCACAATAATAGAAAAAGGACCCAAAACAACACCTGGTGAATCATATAAATTCTATGATCCATGGGATAAAAATGAACTAGAATTAATAAAAACCACATGTGTAGGTGGATCATCACTAGTAATAGCAGGAAATTATGTTCCAGCATTAGTTGATGAATTAAAAGAATTTGACATAGATATAACACCACAACTAAAACAATTAGAAGAAGAAATACAAATTCAAACAATGCCTAAATCACATGAAGGAAAGATAAACAAACTTCTAGCAGATGCTGCAAGGGAATTAGGATTAGAGATGCAACCAATGCCAAAGGGAATAAATCCAGAAAAATGTATAATATGTGGAAAATGTGCATGGGGGTGTCCTAATGGTGCAAAATGGAGTAGTTTAGAAGATCTTAAGGTAGCACAATCCAATGGAGCAAAATTAATTACAGATGAAGGAGTAATTAATCTCATAGTGGAAGATAATAAAATAAAAGGAGTTGTAACTGATAAGGCAAATACATACTATGCAGATGTGGTAGTGCTTGCAGCAGGTGGAATAGTAACTCCAAAATTACTCAGAATTGCCGGTATAAAAGCAGGAGAAACACTGGCTGTAGATCCATTTGTAACAATAGGTGGATATTATAAAGGAGCACAACAAGATAATGAAATACAAATGAACAAATTCATAAAACTACCACACATAGTAATAGCTTCACACACAAGTCAATTCCTACTACCAAAAATACAAGAAACACATCCTGATGCAACAAGTGATGATATAATAAGTTTCATGGTAAAAGTACCAGATAACACCAAAGGACATGTCTATGCAAATGAAGTAGTAAAAGGAATAGACTTTGAAGATGCATCATTAATAGCAAGAGGTTGTGGAATAGCTGCATCAATTCTTGTAAAAGCTGGGGCAGACATAGAAAGTATCTCTTCAACACATGTAAGGGGAGCACACCTAATATCCTCAGCAAGAATAGGAGACATAGTAGATAGTAATCTAGAAACAGAAATAGAAAACTTATATGTTGGAGATGGATGTGTACTTCCAGAAGCACCAGGACTACCACCAATATATACAATACTAGCACTATCAAGAAGACTTGGACAATACTTAGCACAAAAATTATGATGAGGGAAAATAATGGAATACTTTGTAAGATATGGTGAAATTGGAATTAAAAGTCCTAAAATAAGACATAAATTCGAAAAAAAATTAATGGATAATATAAAATCAGAACTTGAATGTGAATTTGAAAATAATCAGGGAAGATTAACACTTAAAACAGAAGAAACTAATGAGAAAGTAGCAGATGTACTCTCAAGAGTGTTTGGAATAGTATCATACAGTCCAATAACACAAACAATAACAGATAAAGAAAAAATAAGTGAATTAATTCATGAAATAATACCAAAAGTAATAGATGAAGGAAAATTTAATCCCCAAAAAGATACATTTGCAGTAAAATGTAGAAGGGTGGGAAATCATGACTTTTCAAGTCAAGAAATGGCAGGATACTGTGGATCTGTAGTTATAGATATAACAAATGCAAAAGTAGATCTGTCAAATCCAGACTTTACATTGTATGTGGAAATACGTGAAAATAAAACATACATGTTTACAGAAAAAATACCTGGACTTGGAGGATTACCTGTAGGATCACAGGGTTCAGTTGTATGTCTTATATCAAGTGGAATAGACTCACCAGTTGCTTCATTCCAAATGCTTAAAAGGGGATGTAAAATAATATTACTTCACTGTGATAACAATCCATACACAAAAAACACAATAGAAAAGGTTAAAAAACAAGCACAAAGACTACAAAGATACTCTGTAGGAGTAAAAGTTAAATTATACACAATAAACTTTGGACAATACCTTGAACATGTAATAAAACAAGCACCACCACGTATGACTTGTGTGTTATGTAAGAGTGGGATGTATCAAACAGCAGCACAACTTGCTAAATTTAATCATGCAAATGCAATAGCAGATGGAAGTAGTATTGGACAAGTAGCATCACAAACCCTAAGAAATATAGAAGCAACACGATATAAATGTAGAATGCCAATATTTAGTCCATTAATAAGTCTTGATAAAATAGAAATAGAAGCTATAGCTAAAACAATTGGAACATATGAAACATCAATAATTCCTGATGGTGGATGTAGTGCAGTACCAAAATATCCAGAAACAAATGCAGAATTAGATGTTGTAAATAATGTAATTGATGATATTAATCAAAAGGATGTTCTTGAAGAAGTATGGAACACATTTACAAAAATAGATATAGATTGAATATCTATTTTTATACATTTTTTTGGGTGTTAACTTGTAATCTACTTAAAAATATAGATAAAGTACATACAACAGAGTTAGGAATTAAATATATTAAGAAAAATATTGATGTAAAGACGCATAGAGTACTGTAAAAATAACACGTAAAGGTAAAAACTATTATATTGAGGTTGATAATATTATAATAACAGTTAATGCTTCAAGTTTTACAATAATTACTGCACATCCATTATAAGATTTTTTTTTATAGATTTGTAATTAA
>NZ_MUZW01000058.1:0-14861 GCF_003266085.1 Methanosphaera sp. DEW79
TGGTTTTCTATATTCTTCTTTAAGGTCCGTTGTAACTGATTTTGACTTACATTTAGCTTTATCTATCTTTAAAAATGTCTTAGATTCAATTTCTACAAAATCTTCTATAAAATCGTAAAGTTTAAGTTGTTTGTCGTGCAAAATAGTATTAGGAACTTTTATTTTTAAGTTTTTCATATAAATATATAATCTCCTCTTTATATAAAGACTTTTTTTATGCTTATTTTTCACAATAGAATTATTTCAAGTGTAAATTTTTAATTTAAACCGTTTCAAGCATATTTCTATTTTTTTATTGAAAAAAATCAAAAATCAACTAAGTTTCCTGACAATGACCACAAGAAAGCGTAACATTTATATATAATAATTTAAATATATAGTATTAACCTTTATGTAGGTTATTATTTTTCAATGGTTAAATCCATCCAAAATATAAAAATAAACTTTTTTATACGCGGGGGTGGTCGAGCGGTCAAAGGCGATAGGTTGAGGGCCTATTGAGGTAGTCTCTTCGCGGGTTCGATTCCCGTCTCCCGCATTTAATTTCAAAAACTTATTTTAAAAAAAATTATATTTTAATTGTAACTTTTAAATTACAACCCTTTTTTAAATCATTAATTAAATCTTTATCCAAGTCTCTTGCAGCCTTATTAGAATTAATCATCAATGTACGATTACATGTAAAATCACTTTTTCGACAAACCATGTCAGTTGGATGATTAAGTGTTAATTTTGAACATCCAAAACCTATTATAGAGTCATGTGCATTATCTGTTTCTAATATCAATTCTATTTTTGTATTATCAGTTTTTATTTTTTCTTTTAAAGTACTTGGTAAATCATTTAATATTGTATTACTACAAACACCAATTATACAATCACCCTTTAGTGTTAATGTTTTATCAGTTGTTATTTCAAAAGTAGATTTATGATGGGACGTTATATTTTCATGTCCCCTTGCTAAAAAACTATACTCCATATAATCACGTAAAATCCTATTTTAAATTATTCCACTTAATATTTATAAAACTTATATTGAATAAATTTTATGGAAAACTAGAATTTATATTAGATTATTAAAATAATAGTAATATATAAAAGAATAAATTAATTTTAGATTTTGAAGGGAAATAAAATGGAAATACCTGATAAAGGAAATTATTGTTTAATTATTAAAATGAAAAATGATTGTACAATTAAAATAGGTGCAAAAGGAAATATTGATTTTAAAAAAGGTTATTATGTTTATGTTGGTTCAGCATTAGGGACATTATCTAATAGAATAAAAAGACATCTATCTAATGATAAGAAAAAACATTGGCATGTGGATTATTTATTACTTAATAAAAATACTGAAATTAAAGAAGTGATATACACATACTGTACTAAAAAAATAGAATGTAATATAGCCTATAATATACAAGAAGATGCAACTAATTATATTGAAAGTTTTGGATGTTCTGATTGTAAATGCATGTCTCATTTATATTATTTTAACAACTATACTAATGCTCTAAATAGTAGTATTAATTCTTATAAAAAAATAAATTATAAACCATATACATGGTTTTAAACATATGAATAGAAGAACTCTTCAAATTCCTCAATACCCATAGGTGTTGGTGTAGAAAATTCCTGATTATTCATAATATTGTTTATAAGTTCAGAATAGATTTTTGACTGACTAGAATCAGGGAAAGTTTCAACAACTGTACTTGCCTTATATTCACTTGTCTGAACAAGTTCACATCTGGGAATTATACCCATAATCTTACTTGAAATAAGTGATGCAAACTCTGTAACCACTTCCACCTCATTTTTCACATTCCTACAGTTACAAATAATACCACCAAGTTTACCATTTAATTTCTTAATTC
Organism: Methanosphaera sp. DEW79; assembly: GCF_003266085.1. Taxonomy (NCBI): domain Archaea; kingdom Methanobacteriati; phylum Methanobacteriota; class Methanobacteria; order Methanobacteriales; family Methanobacteriaceae; genus Methanosphaera; species Methanosphaera sp. DEW79. The sequence goes on from NZ_MUZW01000058.1 coordinate 1,878, forward strand.
CCTTAGCAATATTATTTGCAGCATATAATGACATGTATTCTCCACTAGTTACAATATATACTTCATCAGCATAATCCTCACGTAATGGTACACTAAAACCACCACATACAACATCACCTAAAACATCATATATTACTAAATCAGGATCATTATCAAATGCACCAATTTTATCAAGTAGATTCATTGCAACAATTACACCCCTACCAGCACAACCTACTCCTGGTTCAGGTCCACCAGATTCTACACATAAAGTATTATTATATCCTTCATATACAATATCTTCAAGTTCAGGTTGAGTATTATCTCTCATTGTATCAAGTATTGTTGGTATACGTTTACCTACCAATGTTCTTGTAGTATCAGCCTTAGGATCACAGCCAATAACAAATGTTGAATTATCATATGCTGCAGCCATATTTGATACTGTTGTTGATTTTCCTATTCCACCCTTACCATATATTGCTATTTTTTTTAAAACCATATTTTACACATCCTTTATTTGTACTTTTTTATACACATGATCATTTTCACGAACAATACCATTTATTTTTATACCTACATCTTCTTTTGAAACTTTATCTACATTCACTCCATTAACTTGCATGGATGTTACCTTCTCTGTAATACTACCAGTTTTATTTCCCTGAATTATTATAGTATCATTTACTTCTAAATCAGACCATAACTTAATTTCAGCCACATTGATTTTCTTATAGAAATTTGTTACCTGACCAATATCCACCTTTTTATATGTTGCCTTATTATCAAAACTCGTTAATTTAGGAGTTCTATAGTAAAATCCAGTGTCGAATCCCCTGTTAAATACTGAACTTAACTCTTTTTTCCATTTTAATAATAAATCAGGTGATTTTTTCTCCCATTCACCACTTTCATATAAATCAATTGCTTGTCTATAACAGTTTGTAACTGTTGCCACATAATCTGCAGGTCTTGCTCTTCCTTCTAATTTAAATGCATCTATTTTTGATTCTATTAAATCAGGAATATGTTCAATCATACATATATCTCTTGGACTTAGTATACGTGAATTTTCTATGGAATTGTTTTCAGGATTAGATAATATCAATTCCTTATTTTCTGTTGATTTAAGTACCCATTCCTGCCTACATGGTTGTAGACATTCTCCACAATTAGCATTTCTATCATAGAAATATGAACTTAAAAAGCACCTGCCAGATACTGCTACACACATTGCTCCATGAACAAATGTTTCAATTTCTATTGGAGATTTTCTTTTAATAGTACAAATATCCTTTAATGATAATTCTCTTGATAAAACAGCCCTTGATATTCCTAATTCTTTATATAACTTCAGTGCTTCTACATTTGTAATGTTTGCTTGAACACTTAGATGTAGAGGAATTGATGATTTATTTGCTATGTTAATCATACCCATATCTGAGATAATTAAAGCATCAACATCATATTGTTCCAGTTTATCTAATTGTTTCCCATATTTTTCTAATTGATTATCTGAAACTATAGTATTAGTACAAACATATAATTTTTTATTGTTATCATGACACTGAACTACTATATCTTTAATATCTCCAATATCAATATTTGCAACATTTGCACGCATATTATAGTCAGTAATTCCCACATATACAGAATCAGCATTGTTATTTATTGCAGCACTTACTGAACGTTTATCTCTTGCTGGTGCTAATAATTCAACCATATTATCAAAAACCTGTAAAAAAAGATTAAAAAAAAGATTTAAAAAAGTGATTTATTCATTATCTAATAAATCATCTGGTATAACTGTTGGATAATCCCCAGTTATACATCCTAAACATAAGTCTTCCCTTGGAGTTCCTATTGATTCTACTAGTCCCTCAATACTAATATATCCAATAGAATCAACACCAATTTCATCACGTATTTCTTCAGTAGTTCTATCCACTGCAAGTAACTCTTCTTTTGTAGCCATTGCAATTCCATAGAAACAAGGAGATATTATTTCTGGACATCCTACTAGTAAATGAACTTCACTTGCTCCAGCATCACGTAACATTTTAATAATAGTTTTTGAAGTTGTACCTCTAACTACACTATCATCAATAACTATTACACGTTTATCTTTAATTACTGAATTAAGTGTGTTCATTTTAAGTTTTACTGCAATATCCCTATCTTTTTGTGTTGGCATGATAAATGTTCTTCCAACATATCTATTTTTAATTAAACCTTCAGCATAAGGTATTTTAGATTCACGAGCATAGGCAAGTGTAGCTGGAATTGCAGAATCTGGAACAGCTATTACTACATCAGCATCAATTGGATATTCCTGAGCTAATCTTTTACCCACATTTAATCTAACCTCATAAACACTTTTATCAAAGATTATACTATCTGGTCTAGCAAAATATAAATATTCAAACATGCAATTAGCAGTATGTTCTTCTTTTGGTAGGAAATAACTTGTTTCTTTTCCATTGTCTATTTCTAATATTTCACCAGGTTCTATTGAACGAATATATGGAATATCTAAAGAATCAAAAGCAACTGTTTCTGATGCTATTACTAAAAATTCATCACTTCTACCTAAAGCCAATGGTTTCATACCTAAAGGATCTCTTACAGCATACAATACACCATTAATTAATATAACTAATGAGTATGATCCTATTAATTTAGAACATGTTTTTTGAATTGCTAATACAACATCCCCACTTTTATTATATTCATCTATTATAAGATGACATATTACTTCAGAATCTGTTGTAGATTTAAATTCATGATTTGATTCTAATAATTCCTTTCTTAAACTAGTAGAATTAACAATATCTCCATTATGTCCTATGGATATTATTATATTTTCTTTATGTTCTACAAATGGTGAACAGTTTTCATGAGATGAATCTCCTGTTGTAGAGTATCTTACATGACCTATTCCAACATTACCATTTAATATATCAAGTAGATTGTTATCAAAAACATCTGAAACTAAACCCATACCTACATGAGTATTTATTCTTCCTTCTTTTAAAACACTTATTCCTGCAGATTCTTGTCCTCTATGTTGAATAGTATACAAACCAGAGTAAATCCAAGAAGCTACATCTACTGATTCATCATAAGAGTATACACCAACAACACCACATTTATCTTGCAAATCATTTTGCACGTTTTGTCTCCCCATATTATATTATTATATTATAAAAAAAAATTGAAGTTGAAATAATTAATTATAATATTAGATATAAATTTTAGAATACTTATATTTTAGGCAAGTTATAATAAAAATATAAGTAAAACTTTAAAAAAAAGAAACTTCTAAAAAAAGATAAAAAATAAAAAGTAGATTTATTCTACAATTTTTTCTCCAACAGCTTTTACTTGAGCTAATTGATTTTCTTTATCTTTAATTGCACCTGGAATATTATTATCAGGAACTACTGTTAATCCTTGTACATCAAATCCTAAAAATCCAAATGCTTCTACTTGTTTATTTAAGGTTCCTTTAAATAATTCAGGATCTTCCATTCCTTGTGATACTATCATTGCAAATTTTTTTGTTCCATAGGTTTCTACAAATGGAAATTGGAAGTATGAATATAATCTGTCAATAAATAATTTTGCTTGTGCATTTACATCAAAGAAATATACTGGTGTTGCAAGTATTACTCCATCAGCTTCTTCTATTGCTTTGTAAATTTTTTGCATATCATCATCTACTGCACATTTTCCTTCATGGGATTTACAGTAGTTATCTCCTTGACATGCTGTTATATTCATTTTATTAATATCAAATATTTCAGTTTCTGCTCCTTTTGCTTTTGAAGCTTCGAGTGCATTTTCTAATGCAATTCTTACATTACTTCCTTCACGTGGACTTGTATTTATTCCTATTATTTTCATATAAATCACCTTTAAACTACAATATATAACTACTATATATATGCTATTTCACAGAATAATCCTATTATTTATAAAGGATTTTGTTCTATTAAATAAAAACTAAATAAATAAATAGTATTTTTTGAAAAAAACAATACATTAAAAAAATAATAAAAGACTATAACCATTAAAGAATAAATTATATTGAAAAATAATCAACAATATCCAACATAATATCCAGAATATTTTTTTTAGATATGAATATCATATATAATATATAGAAAAAAAATAAGAGGAAGATAGAATGAAAGTTAATTATGAATGTGCATCATGTATGTTAAGACAATCCAGAGAAGCTATAGAACATGCAGTAGAGGCTAATGACAAACGTATGGATGTATCATTAAAAGTTCTTGAATTTATGGAAAAACACTTCAAAAAAGATTCAAATTCAAACAAGTTAGGAACAGATTTACATCATATGATTATGAAAGAAACAAAAAACAACGATCCATATAAACAATTACGTGAACAAGGAAATCAACTTGCAAAAAAATTAGTACCACCAATAGAAGACATGTTAAAAGAAAATCCTAGCTTTGAAAACTATGTTAAAATAGCTGTAGCTGGAAATATCATTGATTTTGGAGCATTAGAAGAATCTACAAACATGGAAGAATTAATTAAAGAACAACTAAAACGCCAACCTTCAATCAATCATATAGATAAATTAGACAAAGCACTGCAAACTGCTAAAACAGTGTTATATCTAGCAGATAATTGTGGTGAAATAGTATTTGATAAACTTCTAATTGAAAAAATAAAAGAAGATTATAATCTAGAGATTATTTTAGCTCTAAAAGAAAATCCAATACTAAATGATGCATTACTTTCTGATGCTGAAGATTTAGAATTGGATAAATATACTAAATTAATTACAACAGGTGCTGCAAGTGTAGGTGTTGTTGAAGATTATGTTTCTGATGAATTAATTGAATTATTACATTCATGTGATGTTGTTATAAGTAAAGGTATGGGAAATTATGAGGGTTTAACAGAAATGAATATTAATAGGAGTGTATTTTTCCTACTTAATACTAAATGTCAAGCAATATCTGATGAAATAGGTGTTGGATTAAGAAGTAGTGTAATTATTAAGAAAGATCTATAAATAACTAATTCATATACCATTGTTTATTAAATGCTAATACATAATTAGAAATTATTGTAGAATATGTATTTAATAAACCAACTGTTTTTTTCTCAGACACTGATTTACCTACATTTTCAGTAAATACAAGCATCATTTCATTATAATCACGTATTATAAGTTGGGCTGTAGGAATATTGATGTATTTAATATCAACAGGTAAATCATCAAGTACTTCTTCTATAGAAATAACTTCATTGTTTACTACACATGATTTTGCTGCTAGAATTTTTATAGATACTCCTTCTTCATGTAGAAATAAAATATGGTTCTTAAATTTTTCAATTTCAGATGGAAATATAAATCCTATTCTCATTAAAAGTATTTTCTTTGTTCTGGCCATAATCTCATATTGTTTTAAAACAACTCTATCCTTTGTATCATATACCTCTACTGATGTGTTAATTCTTGGAAGATTACTCTCATATATACTATTAAATGTTTCTTGAACATCGTTTATGTTGTTTATAAATTGAGTTTTAATGTTATCAAATGTTTTCTTTGGAGCGATTACTTCATATTCTATTGGATGAGTTTTTTTTATTTTAACATAACCTTTTTTTTCTAAACTTTCAAGTACTGAGTATATCTTTGATCTGGGAACTTTTGATTTTTGACTTAATTCTCCAGCCTTTGCTGTTATTAAAGATACAAGTGCAATATAAACCTTTGATTCATAATCTGTTAATCCTAATTGTTTCAATATATCTTTTGTTGATTTCATATTTACTACCTATACTTAATATTAATTTTTTATATTAATATAAAGATACTGTTTTTTTCACTTAGAAAGTTACAAATTATTATATGTATTTTAAAACTAACAAATTAAATAAAAAGATAATAGGTGAAAATATGAATAATAATATGTTTTGTTATCAATGTTCTCAAGCAGCAAACGGAGAAGGATGTACAATATCAGGTGTATGTGGAAAAAATGAAACACTTGCCCGATTACAAGATAATCTTATCTTCTCATTAAAAGGAATATCTGCATATGCTTACCAAATGAGAGAATTTGGAGTTACTGATGAAGAAATAAATGCTTTTTTAGAAAAAGGATTATATTCAACATTAACCAATGTAAACTTCGATATTCCAAGTTGTATTGATTTAGCAATAGAATCTGGAAATATAAATATAAAAGCTATGAGTGGACTTAAACAAGCACATATAGAAAATTATGGAGAACCTGAAGTTGCAGAAGTACTTGTTGGTGCACAGAAAGGACATGGAATTCTTGTAACTGGACATGATCTTAAGGTACTTGAAGAAGTATTAAAACAAACAGAAGGTAAAGGAATTAATGTATACACACATAGTGAAATGTTAATAGGACATGCATATCCTAAACTTAGAAAATACAAACATCTAAAAGGTCAACTTGGTGGTCCATGGTATGATCAAAAAGAAATCTTCAGTAAATACAACATTCCTATAATTGTAACAACAAATTGTGGATTAATTCCTGCAGATGAATATGCTAATCGTATATATACAACAGGTATTGAACAATTACCAAATACTCCACACATCGATGATTTTGACTTTAGTGATGTAATAAAACAAGCATTAGAATTACCAGAATTAGAAGATGAAGAAAAAACAACACTTACCACAGGATTTGGAAAAACAACAGTTTTATCTCTTGCTGATAACATTAAAGAAGCTGTTCTTAGTGGAAAAATCAAACAATTCTTTGTAATGGGTGGATGTGATGTTCCATATAAATCTGAAATGGAATATTATAGAGAATTTGTAAAACAATTACCTGAAGATACAGTAATATTATGTGTTGGATGTGGAAAATACAGATTTAATGATTTAGATCTTGGAGATATAGATGGAATTCCAAGACTTATTGATTTAGGACAATGTAATGATGCTATAGTAGGTGCTGAAATATTACTTGCATTAACAGAAGTATTTGATATGGGATTAAATGATTTACCTGTAACATTTGTATTAAGTTGGATGGAACAAAAAGCAGTGTCTATTCTTTGGAGTTTACTTGCATTAGGTCTTCAAAATATACATATTGGCCCTATACTTCCTGCATGGGTTGATGAAACAATACTTGGTGTTTTAGTTGAAAACTTCAATCTTAAATTAATTTCAACACCAGAGGAAGATATTAAAGAAATATTAGGATAAAACCTACTACTTCTTTTTTTATGATTTTGGATTTGTAGTTGTATTTAATATTTTAGAAAATTCTAAATCAGCATACCACTTATTTTTACATTCACAGGAAAATTCTTCCAATTCTTGTGGTATTTCTTGTTCTAAGTTAGACTTTATTATTAAACTTTTTAGTTTTGCATTGCATTTTTTACAATTAAATGGTCCTCTTCTCGTACCAAAACCTGCAGTATCCATAATCATAGGTATATCCACATTTTTTCGTACTTCTTTTATTATTTCTATTGTAGTCCATATCCATGGAGGATTGTATGATCCTCTCTTCCATAAATAGTCCATTAATGTTCCACCATGCACTGTTGATGGACAGTATGCTAAACGTTTTACTCCCACTTTCTTTGCATAATATGCTGATTCTATTGATTCTTCTAGTGCATCTTTTTCTGAGAGAAGTATTGGTTTTACAAGCAGGTATGCTTTTGCTCTAATATCATATTCATCTATGGAATTTATTGTGTCCACAGCTCTTTCAAATGACTTGTTTGTTATTCCCTTATTTATTTTATTTAGGCGAGTATCTTCATTTGATGTTTCAAGACCTATACCAATTTCAAATATTTTATCTGGTATTATACTAGCTAACCATTTAAGTGAATCTTCATCTATGTATTCAGGTTTTGATTCAACTATTACTTCTTTTATATTATCATATTTACTAAATACATTAAATATGTGTTCTTGAACTTTAACATCCACTTCATTTTTATTTAGAAAACTTCCAGATACAAACAATTTTATAGCAACATTTTCATGGGATGTAATATCAGTTTTTTCTAATTGTTTTTTCCATTCATTATCAAATATTTCAATTAGATTTTCATCTGAAATTTCACATAATGGTGAATCTGCAATATAACTACACATTGTACATCCACCACTTTCTGTAGCCCATTGACAACCACTAGTTGGAAGTACTATAAAAATAGTATATCCTACACTATCATATAACCTATCCTTATTTGCCCAACTTGCAGCATATGCCTGTAATGGTTTTTTATCCTTTTTTCTATCTCTTTTATTGATTATATTCTCAATAGAATGTTCTCTTATTTGTTTATTTATAACTTGTACTTGCATAACACCAATCCCTTAATTAAATGAATTAATAATATCCTTTAATAATTTTAATGATTTAATTCTATCCTTTCCTATTGGTGAACCTACAACAAATTCATTAACACCAATATTTTGAAGAAGTTCTATTTTATTTGTTATATCCTTTGGTGTACCACATACACAGAATGCATGAATCATATCTTCAGTAATTAAATTTGATGCTCCTTTAAAATCATACTTTCCAAGACAACTTCTTATTTTATGTGCAGCTTCAATTGGAATATTATGACGATTTAGAACTATATCTGGTGCTCCACCAATAATAAAAGCTACAACTATTTTTGACTGAGAATAGGCTTGTTGTATATTATTATCTATACTACATGATGTATATGCAGCATAATTAAATTTTGATTGAGAAATTGATGATTTGGAAAGACCCTTATTTATTAAAGGAATTGCTATTTCAAAATCTTTAGGATTAGAAGCATTGATTAATGTTCCATCAGCAACTTCTCCCGAAGCTTCAAGCATTTTAGGACCTTGTGCTGCCATATATATTGGTATTGAATCTTGTATTTTTGATGTTCCATTAAGACATGCACCATGCTCTATTTTTCCACCATTTGTAAGTAATCTAATCGATTGAATTGCTTCTTTAACTGTTTTAACTGGTTTATTCCATTTTAAATTTAAAGTTTCCATTGTAGCCTTGTCACCAGGTCCAACACCTAACAATGCACGTCCATTTGATATTTCATCCAAGGTTGTTGAAGCTGCTGCAATTGTCACTGGATTACGTACATATGGATTAGAAACACCAGACCCCATTTTTATTGTACTTGTTTCATATGCTGCAATTGATAATACTTCAAAAACATCCCTATTATTATAATGATCAGTTATCCATACATTTTCAAAACCAATATTTTCAGCTAATTTAATTAATTCTAGAATATCTTTAATTGGTTCATTAGGAAGTAGTTCTAAACTGAATTTCATAGTAAATCTCCAAAATTATTTATTATAATATGTAAAATTGTTTTAGTAAAAAATAATTCTTTTATTCATTTATTAATAATATAATAATAATTACATATTCATCTAGTTTAATAATATATTTTACATATGTTCTATATTTTACTATGATTAAATTAATTATATGAAAAAAATAGTATTTTAAATATTTAAAAAAAAAATAAAAAGAGATATTAAAATGGTAATGATATGTATCTAGTTATACTACCACAACTATTCCAATTCACAATATTTCCAAAGGTATTACTATTTGATGTTCCATCACATTTATACCATTTACCATTAACATAAACTTCAGCCCAAACGTGTCCTGTTACAAGACCACTACGGAAGTAACATGTTGCATGACAATATCTTGCAGGTATATTTGCTGTACGCATCATTGCAATTACTAAGTGTGCTGTATCTACACAATTACCATATCCACGATTTAAGGTACCAATTGCACCATACCTTGTATTATAATATCCACTATATGATGTATGCTTATTTACATAATTAAATATAGCTACAGCTTGATTATATGTACCTGTAACTCCGGCAATTGCTTTTGATAGTGCATTTTTAATTGCAGTACTATTTACTTCACAATTTTTTGAAGATACAAGATACTGTGAATATCCATCAGGTACTGTGTTTGTAGATGGATTAGATGTAGATGGATTACTTGTTTGATTTGCAGTTTTTATATTAAGAACTGTACTGTAATTTGGAAGATTTTTATTCACATATAAGTATGATACTGCACGTGTTAATAAATAATATGCATCCTCATATGATAAGGAATATCCAGCTACTTTTATATTAACTGGAGAATATCCATAAGTATCAAAGTTATATGCAATTTCTTTTGATAAACTTGCATAATCGTTTTTATATATATTTACTCCATACTTTGAAGTTGAAGATGATGTTTTAGCCATATAACCCATTGCATAAAAACTATTATTTGTACTTAATACTCTAGATACCATGTATAAGAAATCAACTTGTGATACTCCAACAGATCCAAACATTACAGTTTTTGGTAATGCATTATATTTTTCAATATATACTTTAACATCATATGCTTTTTTAAGTACTTCATTATATGAAAATACATAATTATATAATCTTAATTTTGAAGTTGTAGTGTTTGCATTTAATTTAGAATTTCCACTATAAACTACTGTTATGTTGTTTAATGCTGTAGATAATGGTGTTGTATTGTATTTAAGAGTTGCAATACCATTTACCACAGAAATTGTAGAGATTGTTTTACCATTGATTTTAAATGCTACTTTACCACTTGATGCAAGATTACCTGTTAAATCAGTGACTTTAGCTGTGAGTGTTACTGTTGATTTTTTTTCTGCTACAATGACGTTTGAAATTGTTATTTTTGATGGATTTAATGTTGGTGTTGTGTTTGTTATATTAGAACTTGTTGCATGTGGTATATTACGAACTGTACTGTAATTTGGAAGATTTTTATTCACATATAAGTATGATACTGCACGTGTTAATAAATAATATGCATCTTCATACGATAAGGAATAATCAGCAGCTTTTATACTAACTGGAGAATATCCTGTAGTATCATATGATGATACTAATGTTTTTGATAGAGCTATATAATCGTTTTTATATATATTTACCCCATATTTTGAAGTTGAAGATGTTGTTTTATCTTCATAATTTAAAGCATAAAATGTATTATTTGAACTTAATACTTTAGATACCATGTATAGAAAATCATTAGAAGATACTTTGGTATTTCCAAATAACACATACTCTGGTATTTTATGATATTTTTCAATAGATAAATTAACATCGTATGCTTTTTTAAGTATTTCATTATATGAGAATGTTTGACTATATACTCTTAGTTTTGTATTAGCACTAGTTACATTGAATTGGGAATTTCCACTATAAACTACTGTTACATTGTTTACTGTTGCAGATAGTTTTGATGTATCATATTTAACACTAGCCATACCTTTTACTAATGATATTGTAGATATTGTTTTACCATTGATTTTAAATGCTACTTTACCATTTGAAGCAAGATTACCTGTTAAATCAGTGACTTTAGCTGTGAGTGTTACTGTTGATTTTTTTGATGCAATAATATTGCTTGAAATTGTTATTTTTGATGGTTTTAATACGTTTAAATTAGTATTGAATGTTTTTGAGAGTGTATAATTTGTTTCACCCACTTTAACTGTTAATTTATATGTTTTAGGATTTTTAGGAGTTGTGTATGTCATATTACACATTCCATTTAAAACTGTTGTTTTTCCTATTGTAACATCATTAACTTTAAATACAACTGTTACGTTGTTAAGTGGTATGTTATTTGACTGTGTTATATTCGCTTTAAAAACAACCTTTGAAGAAGGTGCTGCAGAATATGAACCCATATTAATTGTAACATTATCCTTTACTAATTTTAATGTAGTATTTGCACTTTGAGGTAAAGTAGAACTTGTTTCACCTACTTTTACTAATAAATTATAGTTTTTTGCACCCCACTTAGGAACTGTGTAGTCCAATGAAGCTAATCCTTTAACTGTTTTTGTTTTTCCAATTGTAACTCCATTTATTTTAAACACTGCATCAACATTATTAAGTGGTTTATTGTTACTAGTATATGCTGTTGCATTAAGAGTTATTTTCTTTTGTGCTGTTGTTGTTATAGGATTTATCTTTAAAACTATGCTTGATTTAACATCATTTGTTGTTTTTAATGTTTTTGTTACTGATTTATTTTGAATAATTGTTTGTGATGATGTTTGTATTGTGTTATTATTTGATTTGGTTGTTGTTTGTGTTACTTTATCATCTGTTTTAGTTGATGTTAAAATCTTTGATCCAGATTCATTGCTTATTTTATCATTATTAGTAGATTTTACTTCTGATGTCTTAATTGATTTTGTAGCTTTTGAGATTGCATTAGTTTCTACTTTATTATTAGAAACTACTTCTTTCTCTGCTACTGTAGTTAGTTGATTTTGAGTATTACTTTCTACATGAGTATTAACTACAGGTGAGGTAGTTGAATTTTCTGCTGCTGATACAGCTGTAATACTAATAATCAGAGTCATTAAAAACATCAGAATCAAAATTTTCTTAATCTTACCGCCTCCTCATAATAAACCAAAATATGAATTATTAATTCGATTGAGTAAGTCATATATTTTATATAATTTAATAAAATTACATAACTTATTATTCTGATTTTATTTAAATTTGATAATCAATTTTTTTCTATTAAAAAAAAAATTAATAAGCTCTGAAATTTAAGAATCTCTATGAATTCTTAACTATAACTTTTATAGTAGAAACTATTTAAATCTATAGTCAAAAAGTATATATAATACCCCTATTATTTTTCTATTAAAACATGAAATTAAGTATTGTTTTTTGAATATTTACAGGATTATTATATGATTTAATGATAATTTTTTAAAAACAAATGAATCTATTTTAAATACTTAATATAATTTTGAAAAAAAAATATTAAATAATTAATTTAAAATATTTTTATAAGGAAATTCAATGAAAATAAAGATTACTTTCAAGAGAAAATGATATAAATAAAAATTATGGAGTAGTATCAAAAGCAATAACCG
>NZ_MUZW01000019.1:0-74747 GCF_003266085.1 Methanosphaera sp. DEW79
TAAAAAAAGATTATTTTAAGAGGGGAGGAAAAAAATAATTAGTTATGTCTACTTATTAATTCATCAAAGACATCATCTAAAGGTATACCTTTGTATGCTAAATTAAGTATTGTAAAGAATATTAAATCTGCAGATTCATGTACAAGATCTTCATTATTTTTTGAAGCTAAAATAACTTCAGTAGCCTCTTCTCCTAATTTTTCAAGAATTTTATCTTCAGCTTTTTTATCAGAATCTTGCATTAATTTTGAAGTATAAGAATCTATAGGATTATTTTTTCTATCAACTAATGTATCATAAACTTCTCTTATTATTTCATCTTTCATATTATCCTCACTTCTTTATTGTTGTATTTTTATCTCTTAAACTACCAGTTATTGCAATCAATGGATGTTGTGCATCAGCAATTATTTCAATATCTTTCAAACTATGAATACCATTCTTTTCAGCAGTTTTTTCAATTCCTAACTTGATATTCTTACTTAATGAAATAACATATGCTGTGATTTTATCATTACCCATCTTATATGATGCAACTAATCTATGATGTCCATCAACAACTAAATATTTATGTTCATTTATTTTCACAACTATAATAGGTTCAGCTAAACCCCTTTCTATTTCATAAGTTCTTCCCTCTAATTCATCAGCATAAACCTTATCTTGTGTAGGTTTTAAATTAACAATATCCACTTTTTCTTTATCAAGTGTTGTTTTAATACCATATAGTTGTTCAAGAGTTTTTCTAAATTGATTTACTTTTTCTGGTGTAGATCTTTCTATATGTGAACGTAAAATATCAGTATTGGTTATGATTCCAAGAACTTTCTTATTTTCATCAGTTACTGGAAGTCTTGATATTCCAAGGCGGAACATAACTCTTGCAGCATCATTAATAGATAGTTCTTCATTGGCTATAACAATATCCTTTGACATCATACCTTCAACAGTTGGACTTATATCTTTAATAAGAAGATCAGATGCTGTGATTATGCCAACAATTTCATCATTGTCTTCTACTGGAAATCCATCATGTCCTGTTTTTTTAATAATCTCTTTAATTTCTTTTATGGGCATGTTGGAATTTACTGTAATGACGTTTCGTGTCATGTAATCTTTAACTTTTTTATAATCACTCATCTTTATCCACTCCATTTAATAGAAAAAATTAAGAAAAAAAATCATAACTGATCTAATTTTTCTTTAATCATCTTATTAGTTTCACCAGCATTTGCTTTTCCACGAGTTAATCTCATTACTTGACCAACAAGGAAGTTTACAGCATTATCTTTACCATTTTTATAATCTTCCACTGCATTAGGATTTTCCTCTATTGCTTGATTAATAGCATTTACTATAGCATCATCTTCAACAACACCAATAATATCCATTTCATTACCAATTTCTGTTGGTGTTTTATCATTACCAGGCATTTGTTCTATGAGTTTGTGTGCAGCTTCTGGTGTTACTTGTTTAGATTCTATTAAATTAATTAATTCAACGATATCTGAAGGTGTTATTTTACTTTCTGCATATTGTATTTTATTGTAGTGTAATACTCTTTTTAATTCATCTCTCATTAATCTTGCAGCAACATTAGCGTCAACTTCTTTACATACTTCTTCAAATGCATCAGCTAATTCTAGTTCTGAAGTTAATACTTTTGCATCTTTCTTGTCAATACCATACTCTTCAACGAATCTTTCAGTTTTTAAGTGAGCAGGTTCAGGCATATTTTGTCTAATTTCTTCAACATGTGCAGGATCAATTTTTAATGGAGGAAGATCTGGATCTGGTATGTATCTGTAATCATCAGCATCTTCTTTTAATCTCATAGGTACTGTAATCATTTGAGATTCAAGATAAGCACGAGTTTCTTGTTGTACTTCTCCACCTCTACGAAGAATATTTTTTTGTCTTATTAATTCAAATTTAAGTACTTTATAGGCTCCACGTATAGAGTTAACATTTTTAACTTCTGCTCTTTTTCCACCTTCAATTGAAATGTTAACGTCAGCTCTCATTGTACCTTCACCACGTGCACTACCACTGTAGTTTAGTACACGAATTAATTCATTTAAGAAGTTTCTTGCTTCTTCTGGTGATTTCATATCAGGTTCTGTTACAATCTCAATAAGTGGTATACCTGATCTATTAAAGTCAACAGTACCTCTGTCAGGTTTATATTGTCCTGGATCTTCTTCAACGTGTATTTCATGTATTCTTACACCATTTAGTTCTCCTTTTATTCCTACTGGAACTGATGTTCTTTGATATCCACTAGATAAATCAGGATAATCATAGTGTTTTCTCATAAAGTAAATAACTTCATTAGAAATTTCACACCCAAGCATCAATGCTACTTTTATAGCATTATCAAGTGCTGCCTGGTTTGGTGGATATGGTTTTGCACCAGGTTGATTTAAACATACTGGACATATATTTGTGTTGTTTGGTGCAGATTGATAGTTTGTAGGGCAACTACAAAATAGTTTTGAGTTTGTATTTAATTGTACGTGGATTTCAAGTCCACACATCATATCTGTAATAATGATTCCTCCAACTTTAAATAATCTTTTATGTAATTAAGTTAATATTTTGTTTTTTATAAAATACTAGTAAATATTATATAATTATATTTATATCTATTAATTTAAATTTTTATGTTATTTATTTATAATAATATATTAATATAGTGTTTTTAGTATTGAATATAGTCAATATTAGTTACTTGAAATATATTTTTTAATTATAAGTTTCTGTGTTATATTTTTTTAATATCTAAGTTTTCATAACACATATCAATATATCTTTGTATAAATGGATCAAGTTCAGGTCGTAGATTATCACCTTGTGTTAATAAATCCATATTAGAAAAGCTTCCAATAAGATTACGATTTGACCAGTATACTTCTTCTTCAACACGCTTACCAAAACGATTTCCATACATTTTAAATAATGGGAATTTTGTTAATCCATTACTTCCAGCCTTTAGAAGTACTCCTATATTTGCAAGGTTATCTGTCCATGTTCCAGTAATTATTTCTATATGTGGGAATCTAATTCTTACACTAGCAACGATACTAGCATAGTATAATGATGCAGGTTGTGGTGTTAAATGGTATGTGGTATCTGGATGTGGATTTAGGGAATAGAATATAATACGATCAATATCTAATTCTTCTATTAAATTAAATAAATCATTTAGATGATCGATTTCTTCTCCAAGGCCAATGATAATAGTTATTGCTTTTTTATATCCAAGATTATCTGCTTGTATTAGCATGTTTTTAATATCTGTAATTGATTTACTTGGACATATTTCATTGTGAAATTTGGGATTTGCAGTTTCAACAGCTCCTGTTACTCCTATAATTTCTTCGCCATATGCATCTAATTCATCAGTTATACCTATATTTAACCATACAGGTTTGTCTGTAATGTAGTATATGTTTTCTGAGATTTCTCTTATTTCATCAGTAGAATATACTCCATATCCTCCAGATAAAAATTCAATATTCCATCCCATTCTCTTTGTAAGTTCTGCTTCAGCATATATTCCCTTCACATGTCTACGTGCTTTATCTGGATTTTGAATTCTGTCTTTTTGTGATGACATATAACAGAATTTACAATCTCCTTTTTCGCACCACCATGATAAGAAAAGAGCTCTTTCAAGACTTACATCTTTTCCATGAATTTTTTCTGTTATTTTGTTAGCTTCGATAAGTAGGTCAAATACTTCTTTATTTTTTATTTTTTCAATAACATCCATTTATTATAAATCTCCTTAGATTAATAACATATCCTATTATGTAGTTTATTTTTCATTAATTATAAATATCTCTATGAGAATTTTTTTACTGTAATATTTATTTCTGATCCAGTATAAAGTAGGTATTTAAGATGTTTTTCGTTTTTTACACTATTTTTTTGCTATTAAAAAACATAACCGTAACGTTTATATAGTATGAAAACAAACATTATATTGTGCCTTGAAAACTAATAATAACTTATTTTTATAGTTGATAGGTAAGTTTATATATACGTAGTTATAAATAAACTATTGTAAGATGAATTTGTCATGTGCCGTCGTGGCTCAGTAGGTAGAGCGTTCGGCTGTTAACCGATTGGTCACAGGTTCAAGTCCTGTCGACGGCGCTATAATTCTTTTGGGCCCATAGCTTAGCCAGGTAGAGCGCCCGGCTCATAACCGGGCGGCCATGGGTTCGAACCCCATTGGGCCCATTTTACAATTATAAATTTTGCTCCGATAGTGTAGTCCGGCCAATCATTTCGGCCTTTCGAGCCGAAGACTCGGGTTCGAATCCCGGTCGGAGCATTTTCTAGAACCTTTCTTATTTATAATTTGGTATGATTTTAGATTCTAGAACACTTTAAGCGAAACATTCCTAAATAAAGTTTGCGGATACAAGTATTTTATATGCGGGGGTGCCCGAGCTGGCCAAAGGGGACAGGCTTAGGACCTGTTGGCGTAGGCCTCCCAGGGTTCGAATCCCTGCTCCCGCACTTTAGATAAGGGATTTCGTAATGGGTTTTTAAATGCCGGGGTAGGATAGTGGTTATTCTTCGGGACTGTGGATCCCGTGACTCGGGTTCGATTCTCGGCCCCGGCCCCATTTAAAAAAATATGAGTTTATATTTATTATATAAATTTAAGTTAGTTGCTCCGATAGTGTAGTCCGGCCAATCATTTCGGCCTTTCGAGCCGAAGACTCGGGTTCGAATCCCGGTCGGAGCATTTAATTTATGTTACTTGTTTTAGATTTATTTTTAAAATTATTGATTTTTAATAAAAGTTATATTTATATTATTGTATTATCTAATTGAAAAAAAAGAGTTATTGGTGGAGGTTAATTTTCTTTGTTAATTGATTCCATAAATCTATTTTTTATTTGAGATGGCGTTTTATCAATAATTGGTGCTTTTGTATTTCCAGGTTTTACTTTAATGTGTAAAAATACAGGTTCTTTTTTATCTAAATATTGCTTTATATCTATATTATCCACACTATTTCTAGCATCAACATAGTAAACTTCATTATATCCAATACTCTTTGCAATATTTGATAGATTTACCTTTGAAGTATAAGTTTCTTGTGAGCCAGTTGAACCATATGCTTCATTATCAATAAGAGCAATTATAAGATTACTTGGATTTTGTGCATAAACTGTAATAAGTTCACCAAAATTCATTAATAAAGATCCATCACCATCAATAACAATAACTTTTCTATCATCTGATTTTTCCTCAAGAGCAAGGGACAAACCTAATGCAATAGGTGTAGCCATACCCATTGAACCAGACATATAAAAATTATTATTTCTATCCTTTATTCCATATAATTCACGTGATGGAAATCCAATATTTGAAATAACTAGTTCATCATCTAAGTCAGTGATAATCTTCTTAATAGCATCATATCTTTTCATTATCAACACCTCTTCTCCAATAACTAATATCAAATAATAATGCAATAGGTTCTTCTGATATTAAAGATAGATTCCAAGTTTTATTAATAATTTCTCTACTTTCACTAGGATAATCAACTTTATAATATCTAATATCTAAACTATCTAACACTTTGGTTGTAGCTTTACTCATTGGTATCTGGCCATATACAGCCTCACCAAGACTACCTCTATGACTAATAATCATTAAAATAGGAAAATTATATAATTTCATAAGGGAAGCTAAAACATTAACACTGTTACCTAATCCAGAATTTTGCATTAAAATAGCAGGTTTTAATCCACCCATATATGCACCAGCACATATTCCAAAACCTTCCTCTTCACGTGTAACAGGTACATGTTTTATTGTATCATCTTTATCAATTAATTCCAATAACTTCTTTAAATTAGCACATGGAACACTTACTATGAAGTTAATTCCGGCGTCTTTAATTCCATTATAAATAACATCTGTACTATCCAAAAATAATCACTTCTCTAAAAATTTGTAATAATAAAATTATGTTCTCATATTTATATTTTTAATTAATTAAATAAAAAATATTTTTCTATGAATTTAAATCATATTCATAAGGAAAAACTATATATAACAAAGTATGTTAATAGTTTGAGTCACAATTTTTATAGAATAAATACAATCTAAACTACAAATAATCAGGAAATAGGACTACAAAACACTAAAACACAAGAAATGATTACAGCTTATATAATAAAATATAATTGAAATAAAACAAGAAGAAAAAGAAGTAATGGGTTAACTTTAAACAGAAAAAATAATAATAAAAACAATTATCTAGTCAAAGAAATAATATTTATTGGTTATGACTAACTATAATTGTTGTATATTCTATTTTAAGGAAAAAATCTATTCCTCAAAGTATGCTGTAATATCTAATTCTTTTTTATTTGCAATTTCTGTTAATTGTTCATATAAAGCTTCATCAACAGGTATTCCATTTGCATGATGTTCATTAATCATGGCAATTTCACGGTCACCTGGAATAACTCCATTTTCTTCTCTAATTTCACGAACAAATTGATCAACATAGAATTTGAATTGCATAGAACCAGCAAAGTGTTCAGGATCTATTACTATTAATAAATCTCCTTTAGTACACATTACATCTGGTGTTGCTGTACCTTCAACTTTATCACCACAAGCAGCACTTACAAGAGGTCCTGCTAATAATTCAAACATAAATGCTAAAGCATATCCTTTAAATCCACCAAATGGTAATATTGATCCTTCAAGTCCTGCTTGAGGATCTGTTGTTGGATTTCCATCTTTATCTAATGCTAAACCTTCAGGAATTTCTTCATTTTTTCTTTTAGCTTCTAAAAGTTTTCCTCTAGCAGTAATACTTGTAGCCATATCTACACAAATATAATTATGAATATCATCTGTAGGAATACTTATTGTAATTGGATTAGTTCCAAGTAATGCTTTTTTACCACCAAAAGGTGCCATAGCAGGTTCAGTATTTGATATAACAATACCAATCATATCTTGGAGTGATGCTAAATCAGAATAATATCCAGCAATTCCATAGTGATTACTATCATGTATACCTACAATTCCAATACCAGTTTCACTTGCTTTTTTAACAGCTAAATCCATAGCTTTTACTGTTACATAATGACCAAATTTATGATTTCCATTTATCATTGCAGAAGAAGCTGATTCTTTTTCTATTTCATAATCTCCTTCAATTTTAATAGTACCTGCTTCTATACTTTTTATGTATTGTGGAAATCTTCCAAGTCCATGTGTTGAAAATCCTTTAAGATCACCATCAGTTATAACATCAGCAACAATTGAAGCTTCCTTATGTACAACGCCATATGCTTCTAAAATTTCTTCAATTAATTTAGTTTCATTTTCTATGCTAATTTTCATGAATGTATCTCCTCGATATTAAATGTTTTATAATTCAATTTTTTTGTTTTCATTTGTTGTTATTAGAACACGATTGTCTGAATCTTCTTTAATTTCTCCAATAACATATGATTTATGGTATTTATTTAGTATTTCAAGAGCTTCATCCTGATATTTTCCATCAAGAATTACAGCAAAACCAATTCCCATATTAAATACATGATACATTTCTTTATCTTCAATACCTGTAGCTTGTATTGCTTTAAATATAGGTAATGTTTCAGGTAGATTATTGATAATATAAGTCATATCATGATTTAATCTTTTTAAGTTACTAAATCCACCACCAGTTATGTGTCCAAGTCCATGAACTTCAATATCAGAATTTAATAAGTCCATAATTGCATCAACATAAATTATAGTAGGTTCAAGTAATGCTTCTCCAACAGTGGTTGAATTATCAGTTGGTAATTTATCATCTACATTGAAATTTGCTATTTCAAGTAAAGCCTTTCTTGCTAAACTTAGTCCATTACTATGTACACCACTACTTTCAATACCAATGATAATATCACCATCTTTTATTTGTGTACCAGTAATTATATCTTCCTTGTCTACAGTTCCAATTCCAGTTCCAGCAAGATCAAAATCCTTAATAATTTTAGGTAATGAAGCAGTTTCTCCACCAATCATTGCTATTTTTGCTTGTTGACAACCTACTTTCAATCCTTTACCTATTTGACTTGCAACTTCAGGATCTGGATGTTCCACTGCTAAATAATCAACCATAGCTATTGGTTCAGCACCTACACATAAAATATCATTTACAACCATAGCAATACAATCAATACCTACAGTATCGAATTTATTCATTAAATTTGCAATTAATATTTTACTTCCAACACCATCAGTACTCATAGCTATTGCACGTGAACCAAAATCAACTAATGCTGCGAAATGTCCTTTATTTTTTATAATATTTCTGTAATCTAATGTTTCAGATAGTTCTCCAGTTAATGCACGTACAGTTTGTTCTTCCAAACTAATATCAACACCTGCTTCAGAATATGTAACCATTATTTCACCTATAACATTATTGAACTTCCTTAATACTATAATTAAAGATTCCCTGATAATTGGGCTAACCCCTGTGTTCTACAGGTTTTTGAATTAATTAATTAATCAAAATTATTCATGATTAATTTTAAAATGTATATTTATATTTAAAAAAATAGTGACACGTTTTATTATTCACTTTTTTTATTTATTAATTATATTTCTTTTTTCTAATTGTTATATATTTTTAAATAGATTTTATCTACTTAATATAATAACTGTTGAAAAAGTATTTTTTTCCATTCTAAATTCTCATATACTTAAAATAAAATAATAAAAAAAGGAGAGTATAAGAGAGAGTTGTATTTTTTTTTATTGTAATCTAGTAGTTTCAAGATTTAATGGAGTTTTTGTTTCAATTTTATATGTTCTATAAATACTACTTGCAAGATCTAATGCTTTATATGCATCACCATGACAAACTAGGATTTTATCAGGTTTTGGTGATAATTTACGAACATATTCCATTAATTGTTTACGATCACTATGTCCACTAAATCCATCAATTGTTGTAACTTCTATGTTAATATGGAATAATTGTGTTACTCCATCTTTTTCTAGTGGAACTTCATCGAATCCTTTCTGAATTCTTCTACCTAATGAACCTTCTGACTGATATCCTACAAAGATGATACGGTTTTTCTCATCTTCACATAGTTCTTTGAAGTATTCAACAGAATTTCCTCCTGTTAACATACCAGATGTTGATAAAATAACACATGGTTCATTACTTTCTAGTAATTTACGTCTTTGTTCATTGTTTGTTACTTTATTAAATACATCTGATGTGAATGGATTTTCACCTGCATGGAATATTTGTTTTTGTAATTCATTACTTAAGAATTCTGGATGTGCAGTATGTATAGCTGTAGCTTCCCATATCATTCCATCTAAATATACTGGTACTTTACCTAAAATACCTCTATTAATAAATTCTTCAAGAACAATCATAATTTCCTGTGCACGTCCAACAGCAAATACTGGAATAAGTATTTTTCCACCTTTTTGAATTGTATCATATATTGCTTTAACTAATTCTTTTTCTGCAGTGTTACGTGTAGGGGTGTTGTCTTCACGTCCACCATATGTACTTTCCATTACCATAGATTCTATACGAGCAAAATGTTGTTTTGGTGTTCCAAGTAATCTACTTTGTTCATTCTTAAAGTCACCAGTATATAGGAAGTTATGTTTTCCATCACCTATATTTAAGTGGGCCATAGCAGAACCAACAATATGTCCTGCATCATGTAGTGTTAAACGTATATCAGGTGATATATCAGTAACTTGTCCATAATCTAGTGTAATTGTTTTGTTAATTGTTTCTTTAACATCTTTTATATTAAATGGAAGTGGTTTGTCTTCTCTATGGGAGATATCAAGATGGTCTTGTTGGAGAAGAGTCATCATATCTCTTGTTGGAGTAGTACAGTATGTAGGTCCATCATATCCATAATGATATAAGTATGGTACAAAACCAGTATGGTCAAGGTGAGCGTGGGTAATAATAACTGCATCTAAATCTTGAAGATTAAATTCTGGAACATTTAAGAAAGGATATGCTGTTTTTTCATCAATACCTGCTACATTTACTCCACAATCTAATATAACTTTACTGTTTGGTGTTTGTAAGAATAAACAAGATCGTCCAACCTCTCTAAATCCACCAAGTGATGTTAATCTAACCCAATCATTATCAAACATAGGTTCTCGTCTGATTCTTTTTCCTAATTTTTGTAAAAATTCTTTTCTTTCTTTACTATTTCTTTTTAATGATAATCTGATTCTTTGGATTGTTTCAGAATTAATTGGTGGTGTTCTTAATATTTTTGGGGTCCATCCTGTTTGTTTTAGTATTTCACGGGATGTTGTTCCATATTTTCCAATAACTAGTCCGGGTTTTCTTGATTCAATAATAACTTCGTGTGTTACATCATCAAAGGATATGTCTGTAATATCAGCATCTGTAGGAACAATTTCTTCTACTTTGTCTATTGTTTCAGGTGGTGGTGAAAGAACTGATTTGTCTGATCTGATAATTATTCGTTTTCTTATTTTTTTTGCTAATGCACGAATTATATCTCCATGATCTTTGTTTATTTCAGGATTTTTTGTATATATAACAATTTCAGGTCCTTCAAATTCAACTTTTGCTAGTTTTACTTTTTCAGGTAAATATTCTATAATTTGATCTTTGATTTCATCGATCATATTAGTCATACATTATCACTCTCTCATTTTTTGATAATTTTTATGTAGAACAAATTATTATCCTTAAAAAACTTTATAATAATTGTTTTAATGTTTTATCTGCTACACTGTTTTACTTAATGATTTTATTTATTAAAATATGAAATTTACATATTTTATTTAATTAGGTTTCGTGTTTATTTTAATTGTAAGTAGAATAGTACTATTTTTATTAAATTGTAGAATTTTTTTAAATTCCTTTTTATTTCTAAAATAGAGTCATGTTCATATTTAATATAAAATATCTTTTCATTAATTGATTATGTTTTTATCAAAAGAATATTTTATTTATTAATAAACTATAATTAGCAGTAAAAGTGATTTGATTTTTTCATTTTTTTACATTACATCCCATGTTTTGTTTTAAATTCAAAAAATTTTTTTTTTAATTATATAGAATGTAATATTTTTAAAAACAATATAATAATTACTCTGTTTTTATCTTATATATAATCTTTTTTAAAAAAATATTCATATTATTTTTAAATAATATTTAATTAACTAAGATATTCTTATTTTTAAGAAATAATTCTTTTTTTTATTTAAGTAAAAAAATATAATTATAATTTTATTGTTTTTAGGAATAAATTTTATTATTGAAAAAAATTTAGAAAAGAAGAAAGTGTTTTAAAGTTGTTTCTTAATTTGAGCAATTTCTTCTTTAGTATATATTTTCATTCCATCTTTGGTTATAACTCCAAGTCTGTAGTTATTTCCAGAATATACATCACGTTCCATTGCAGAAGTTATAGCTTTTATAGCAATTTTTTTACCTTCTTCTGTAGTAATGTCTTCATTATACCTATCTTCCAATACACCAAATGCATAAGGAGAACCAGAACCTGTTGATGTGAAGGTATCTGGAATGTAACTTCCACTTGGATCTAATGTGTATAATTTAGCTCCATCTTTATCAACACCTGCAAGAATAGTTTGAACATAATATGGTCTTGATTTAAGTATGTTACTTGTTAAAACAGCTAAAGCATCAATGGACATATCTTTTTCATTTCTTAATTTATATAATGAAATTTCTGCTTTAAGAATATCCATTAATGATTGTGCATGTGATACTGTTCCTGCAATTGTTGCACCTATTTTATCATCTATTTGGAATAATTTATCTGCATTTTTATTTGCAACTAAACTTCCCATTGTTGCTCTGGTTTCTGTTGCTAAAACAACTCCATCTGTACATACAAAGCCTACTGTTGTTGTTCCTTCCATATTTTCTGTTTGATTCATTTGTACACCTCTATATATTTCTATCAATATTAAATAATGAGAATAATTATTTTTTTTTTATTTTCTTTTTTATGCTTAAAAATTATGTTATTATTCTATTATATAACTTTTGGTTATTAAAAGTTTATTTTAATTAAAAATATTTTTTTAATATTAATAACCATCACTCTGGGTATTGACAAAGATATTTTTCTTGATAAATAATTCAACTAAAAAAATACATTTTTAAAAATTTTTGTATAAATAAAAATTCAAAAAAATCTATGAATTTTCTAAAATTTTTCATAAAAAAAAATAAAATTAAAGATTATCTAAAAAAATTAATCTTTATTCATGTATTTTGATTTGATTTCTTGGGCTATTTTCATAAAGCCTTTTGCTGCATCTGATTCAGGTTTGGATTTAACGATAGGTACTTCTTCAATATCTGCTGATTCAGAAACACTTGTTCTAAATGGAAGATCTCCAAGATAATCAACATCCATAGCTTCAGCAAAATCCTTACCTTTACTTTCACCAAAGAGATTTATTCTTTCATCACAATGTGGACATTCAAGATAGGACATATTTTCAACTAATCCTATGTTTTTAATGTTCAACATTCGAGTCATTGAAACACATTTAGTCACATCTTCTTCTGATACAGAACTTGGTGTTGTAACCATAACAGCAGCATCTAAATCTGGAATCATTTGTAATACTGTTAAAGGTTCATCACCAGTACCTGGAGGATTATCAAAGATCATAACATCTACATTACTCCATGCAACATCGGAAATTAATTGTTTTATTGCACCTGTTTTTTGTGGTCCTCTCCAAATAATTGGGGAAGCATTACTTTCTATAAGAAAAGCCATTGATGCTACTAAAATACCATCATCAGTTTCAACAGGTATTAATTTATTTCCTTTTACACTAAGTTGTTTGTCTTCAATACCTAACATTTTAGGTACGTTTGGTCCATGAATATCTACATCATAAAGTGCTGTTTTTAATCCCATAGCATTAAATGCTTGGGCTAAATTAACAGCTACAGTAGATTTTCCTACTCCTCCTTTACCACTCATAACAGCAATTTTATATTTAATATTTGCTAAATTACGGGTTATATTAATATTTTGTTCCATCATAGCCTTTTTATCTTCTTCAGATAAATTAGCTCCATGTTCGTGTGCCATTATCATAACTCCTAGTTATTTAAGAATATTATTATAATATGAAAATATTGTTCTAAATAATTTGTTCTTTTTTCTTTTAATATTCTATATAATGGATTATTTAGTTAGTTGTTTATAAAATTAATCTATATTTAAATGAATGGTAATCAACACAATATAATTAAAAAAATGAATATAATTGTTTTAATTTAAAAAATAATTAATAATAAGACTTATTTAATAAAAAAATAATTAAAAAATAAAAAAATTATAAAATTGATGTTTCTGGAAGTATTTTTACTAAAATATGATCGTACATTTTAGATTTTTTAATCTCAGCAATATCACCTAATCTATAACCTTCAACTACAACATTAGCCACTTCTTTGTAATATTCATCATAAGGTAATTTTACACGAACACCATCTAATTGACTTACAATGGCCATAGGGGCATTAACATCTTTTATAGAAGGAAGTTCTCTTTCTAATGTAATTTTAACAATAACTGGTGATATAATCAGAGGATCATCACTTAACTCTTCTTTTTGTTTGGAAATAATATCTTCAGAAGTTTTAACTAATTTTCTAAGTGCTCTAATATTTTCTCCACGTTTTAATCTACGAGGAATTCTTCCAAATCCTGTAACATAAGCATTAGCATTGATTTCTTCAGCAACAATTTCAGGGCTACCTGTTACAATAACTGGAATATCAATATCCTCAAATAAGAATTTCTTTTTACGTATACAATCATCAAAACTTCCTAATGAAAATATTGCTAAGTCATGTTCTTCAATTAAATCCTTTTCTTCTTTATTTATCTGTGCAATTCCCTTTCCAGCTCCACGAGCAAGACCTATCATGTTGGTTTTTGTACCATATCTTCTTAAATATTCTGCTATATCACAAGCAGCATGGGGTAAGTGTTGACGTGCAAGAGTTGGGGATACAACAGCTATTTCTGTACTGGCAAGGGGAGATAATTCAACAGAACCAAGTAATTCTTTTGCTTTAGCTTCTATTTTATCAGTATCTTCTGAAGGAACAGCAATAGTTAATGTTATATCGATTTGAGATTCATTTTTTTGAAGAATGAATCCACCAAGATCTTCAATAAGTTCTTCTATTTCATAATGTTTATGAACTCCACCAGTATATGTCATTGTTTCATACATAATTTACTCTCCAATAATTCATATCTTTCTTTTATCCGTTGAATAATATTCTTTGGTACATTTTTATGTGAAGGAATTATAATAACATTCTTTTTATTTTTAAGTTCTATATTCATATAATCTGGAACTATTATGAAATCATAATCACTATCACTAATATTATAACCCATATCTGTAATGGTATCTTTTAAAAAATTACCATATACTTTTACTTTAATATTTTTTCGATTATCTTTTTTCTTATTATTATCATTAATTAAATATTTAATTAATTTAATTTTTTCTTCATCTATATTAGTATTAAATTTATTCTTTATTATAAAAATACTATCATAAATTTGTTGATATGTATTTAATTTAACAGGTATTTTAGGAATATCTGTTTTTGTTTCAGACAATACTACTGCCACATCAGCATTTTCTATATATGATGGTTTTACAACAGTATAATCATCTACTCCGGCAATTTTTAAGATATCTTCACACATTGGTGTTGTAATAATATTCATTGTTATTCACTTATTTAACATTCTAATTAATGTTTTTGTTATTAATATTGTATATAATTAAGACAATTGAAAAAACATCCTATTTATATAAATAATTATTTTCACATATTTATTAGTAATATTTTAATTAAAACTATTAATATTAAAATGAAATAATTCATAATAAAGTAAGAATTTTAATATTTTTTTAATTAATCTTTGTATAATGGAGAAAAATATGAAAATTAATGTAAGTTTATATAATTCACAAACCAATGATTTAGCTATAGTAATTGATTTATTAAGGGCAAGTACAACAATAAGTGTAGCATTAAATACTTTTAAAAGAATTGTTCCGATTAATGATATAGATGAAGCTATTAAATTAAAAGAAAAACATAATGCAATATTGGCAGGTGAAATTAAATCATCAGATTTTGATGTTTCAAATTCACCAGTTCAAATATCAAATTATGCTGGTGATACATTAATTTTGAAAACAACAAATGGTACAAAGGTATTAGAAAATATAAAACAAAGAAATTCAGAAGTAAATATATTGGTTGGAGCATCAATAAATGCAAAAACAGTAGCACAAAAGGCATTAGATATTGCAGATAATGAAATTGAATTAGTTATGGCAGGAAGACATCAAAGATTTACAATAGAGGATTGTATTGGTGCAGGAATAATTATTAATGAAATGGTAAACATAGCTAAAGAAAAAAATATATACTTAGAACTTTCAGAATCAGCAAAAGCATCAAAAATAATATCAAATAATTCTAATATAATAAAACAATTAATAAATACTTCACACAGTGCAGATAAATTACGTTATCTTGGATTTGGTGAAGATATTGAAATATGTAGTTTAATTAACAAGATAGATACAGTTCCAATCTATAAGAATAATTACATAGTCTCATTAGATTAAATAAAAAAGTGATAATATGGATAATGAAGAAAATAATACAGAATCAGATAGAATATTTACAAAACCACCAATTATTCGATTTTCACATATTCAACAGAATATTCAAGAAGAAACTGATGAAACAGAGATAATTCAACCAATAAGTAAATCTTCTCTAGAGATTGTAGCAACAGCACACATATCAGATAAAAGTGTAGAATCAGTACGAAAAACTATTTATGAGAAAAAACCAGAGATTGTAGCAATAGAGTTAGATTTAGGAAGATATCAAGGATTGGTAGATGAAAGTAGGGGAATTAAAAGAGAAGAAAAATTTGACTTAAAATCCCTACTCAAATCATCTAATCTTACAGTTACAATAGTAAGTGCATTCTTATCACACATGCAAAAGAAGATGGGGGAAGAAGTTGGAGTAAAACCAGGTTCAGAAATGTTAGAGGCATCAAAAATAGCACGAGAAGTTAATGCAGACATAGCTTTAATTGATAGAAACATACAAACAACACTTAAAAGAACAATTAGTGGAATGAGTCTTAAAGAGAAATTATCATTTGTATGGGATTTAATTAAGTCATTTATATTTTCAGATGATGAAGATGAATCATTTAAAGAGGAAGTTGAACAATTAAAACAAGAAGATACAATAAAAGAAGTTATGGACTTTTTCAAAGAAGCATCACCTGGTGGATACAATGCACTAGTTCATGAAAGAGATGCTTACATGGCACATCATCTTAAAAGCTTAGAAGATAAAAATGTAGTGGCAGTTGTAGGGGCAGGACATAAAAATGGAATTACAACATACCTCAACAATCCAGACACGATACCCCCCATTGATAGCCTTACTCAAATAAAAGAGTCAAGATTTTCAATAATTCAAATAATACTATATCTCATACCAATACTTTTTATTGTGGTATTTGTTGGAGCATATATTCAAGGATTAAATATTGGTGAAGGTATAATAACCTATCTTATATTTGCAGGGGGAGGAGCATTAATAGGTTCTCTATTATCTGGTTCTAAGATACAATCTGCATTAGTGGGAATGGTTGTAGCACCAGTTACTGTTATTCATCCATTATTAGCTGCTGGATGGTTTTCAGGACTTGTTGAAGGTAAATTACGTAAGGTAGGATTCGATGATTTAGCAGAATTAGCAGATTTTGAATCATTTAAAGATCTATGGCATAATAAATTATTTAGAGTAATTCTTGTAGTACTTGGAACGAATATTGGATGTACAATTGGTTTTTTAATAACATTAAACAATGTATTTGTTCCCTACATACATGTAATATTTGGAATATGAGGTGTTTTAATGAATTATTTAATATATAGATGTGATTGTGGTCGTGTTTTATATTCAAAAGAAACAACAAAAACAAAAAAATGTACATGTGGAAAAACATTAAATGTTAAAAAAAGAAGAATACTAAAAATTGCCCAATCAAGTACACAGGCAACAGAAACAGTTCAACAAATGCAAGAAGAGATATATGGTGGTTCTATATTTAGAACAGCCAATGAATTATAAGATTTCTTTTATTTCTTCTGTCATTTTACAGGCATTACATGGACTTTTTGCTGTTACCTGGCCACAAATATTACATCTTTCTAAATGAACCTCTTTTTGTGGAATTTTAAATGTTTTCTTAAAAGAATTAAATATATTCTGTTTTACTCCATAATTTTCCTCTAATTTATTTAAAAATAATTTCACATCACTTCTAAGAGAAGTTACAGAATATGGACATTCCTCATCATGAATAGGAATGTTATTTACAATACACCATATACCAACATCCTTTTCAGGTAATTGCCATAATGGCTTTATTCTTGGAACCATATGTTTATCTATTCTATTGAGTATTGGTCCAAATTTTGGAAACTTATTTTGATCATTTCTTGCAAATGTCATGAGAAATGATTGTATTTCATCGTCCATATTATGTCCAGTTGCAATTTTATCACACTTATGTGAATCTGAAACCTTATTTAACAAGTATCTTCTATAGACTCCACAGGGCATACAAGTACTTTTATAGAGGTTATGAATATCATCTAAGTTATAATTCCATTCATCCTTAAATGAAGCTATTGTAAGGGGTATGTCTAAATTTTTACAATTCTCTTTTGCAGATTCAATTCCATGTTCTCTATATCCACAAATACCTTCATCAATACACACAGCTTCTAATTCAAAGTCAATACCAGACTCTTGTCTATATTGGTATAACATGTGTAGTGTTAAAATACTGTCTTTTCCACCAGAAACACCAATCATAATTTTTTCATTCTTATTAATTAATTTATAATCGTTTAATGTTTCAAAAACATTTTTTTTAACATAACTGTTGAATTTATCTTGTTCTATCTTCATGGTAAAATCATATTCCGTAAATCAATAAAAAAAAGTAAATTAAAAAGGGGGGTTGATGATTTTTATTGTAATAATTCTTCTGAACCTTTTTTAATTGTATCAATAATAGTATCAAGTTCTTCTGTTGTTAATGAAGGATGTACTGGTATTGATATTACTTGACTTGCTGCTTCTTCAGCTAAAGGACAGTTTCCTGTAATTGACAGTGCTTGATAGTATGGTTGTTTATATAATACAATAGGATAATGTATACCTGTACCTATTTGATTGTCTGTTAGGAATTTTTGGAATGTATCCCTATCTTTAGATACTCTTATTGTGTATTGATGGAATACATGTGTTACATTATCAGCTACTACAGGTGTAGTTATACCTTCAACATCAGCAAGACCTTCTGATAAATATTTAGCATTTTCATTTCTAATTTTATTAAATTCATCTATATGTTTAAGTTGAACAAGTCCAATACTTGCTGCAATATCTGTCATTCTATAGTTGTATCCAAGTAATGATTGTTCATATCTTTTACTTTCTCCATGTGCACGTACCATACCTGCTTTTTCTGCATATTCTTCATCATTAGTAGTAACCATTCCACCTTCACCAGTGGTCATGTTTTTTGTTGGATAGAAACTGAAACATCCAAAATCACCAATACTTCCTATTTTTTTGCCTTTATATACAGCACCATGAGCTTGAGCAGCATCTTCAATAACTTTTAAGTTATATTTTTGTGCAATTTCAAGTATACCATCCATGTCTGCTGGTTGTCCATAAAGATGTACAGGAACAATAGCTTTTGTTTTATCAGTTATTTGTTCTTCTATTTTAGCTGGATCTAAGTTAAATGTTTTCGCATCAATATCTGCATAAACAGGTTTTGCTTGTGTATATAATATGGAGTTAGATGTAGCTGCAAATGTAAATGGTGTTGTAATTACTTCATCACCAGGTTTTATTCCAGCTGCAACTAATGCTGTGTGAAGTGCAGTTGTTCCAGAACTTGTTGCAATTCCATATTTAGCTTCTACATATTTGGCAAATTTATTCTGGAATTCATCTACTTTTGGTCCTTGTGCTAACATTCCAGATTTTAATACTTCTGTCACTGCTTCTATTTCTTCATCACTTATAATTGGTTTTGCAATATTTATCATTAAAACATCCCTTATATATTATTTTATGATTGAATTTTATTAATAATAAAAAATAATTCTTTTTTTTATAAGATTCTAAATCAAACATATCTTTGATATAATATTTTCTTATGTATTATTATTTTTAATTTAATCTATAATAATATTTTTATTTCTATGATTAGATTTTTTATTTAATATTGATTAATTACCTAATTTTTTTTATACTCTTAATTTAATAAATAAAATAATAGAGATTTATAGAAAATATCTTTTTTTATAATAAATAATTATTAGGATGTAGATTATGGATACACATATTATTGAAGAAGGATTAGTTAAAATAGAAGTACCTGATTTTGAAAAAGTATCTGCAAAAGCACCTGTTTTTTATAATCCAGTAATGGAAATGAATAGGGATATTTCTGTTGCAGTCATTAACCAGTATAGAAAAGAAGTAGATCATGATATTAGTATATGTGATGCTTTTGGTGGAACAGGTATTAGGGGAGCAAGATATTCTAAGGAAATACATGGTGTGGAAAAAGTTGTTGTAGGTGATGTAAATCCATTAGCTGTTGAGATTTCTAAGAAAAATATGCAATTAAACAACATATCTAATGTTGAAGTTCAAAAAAATGATGCAAACATTTTATTACAATCAAATAAGGGATTGTTCGATGTTGTGGATATAGATCCCTTTGGAACACCTGCAATGTTTACACAATCAACTGCAGCTAATATACGACCTGGTGGGTTAATTTGTATTAGTGCTACTGATACATCAGCTTTATGTGGAACATACCATGATCCCTGTTTGAGAAAGTATGGTGCTAAACCTCTAAAAACAGAGTACTGTCATGAAAATGGTATTAGAATTTTAATAGCATTCATTTCAAGAAACTTAGCAGTTAACCAGAAATATTTACACGTACTATTTTCACATAGTACAGAACATTACATGAGAGTATATGCTATTGTAAAACGTGGAGGTAAAAAAACTAACAAGGCATTGGATAATATTGGTTTTATTGCACATTGTCCTAACTGTTTACATAGAGAAACTACGTATGGTTTTGCTCCTAAGATACCTCATACTTGTCCAGAATGTGGTGGGGAATATGATGTTGCAGGACCATTATGGTTAGGTAAAATATGGGATAAGGAATTTATTTATAATACTATGGAACTAGTAAAAAACTTGAATTTAAATAAAAAAGATGATCTTATGTCCTTGTTTGAAAAGTGTTATATGGAAGCTGATGGTCCTGTAACTTTCTATGATATTCATAAGATTTGTAAGAAATTAAAAATCAGTTCTCCTAAAATAAATGATGTTATGGATGAAATTAGAAATAGGGGCTATTTTATTTCAAGGACTCATTTCAAGTTAACTGGTATGAGAACAGACATGCCACTTGATGAACTTAAACAATTAATTTTAGATATAAAAGAAGATAAACTTGGACCTGAAAAATAGGGAAAATTTTTTCCTTAACTTTTTTTTTAATTTTTATGAGAGTATACAACATTCTTTTTCAATATTTTAACATGATTTTATTGTTATTATGTGTATAATTATTAAGTATTTGATGATTTTTCTATAATGTAACTAATAAAATATAAGTAATAGGGCAAAATAATTGTTGCACACTATTATACAAAAAAAGAAATTTTAATAGTAGAAATTCTACTATTCATAATTTAACATATTATGTGTGTAATAATATTGTAATTCTGATGCATGTTGTATTTCATATGATCTATATGGATTGTTGAAATATGGGAATAATGATCCTGTTAGTGCATGCATAACTCCTCCAACATGTCCAAATTGTTTACAGCATACCTGATAATATAATGGGAATCCACATCCTGGATTTACAAATATACTTCCTTGACGGACAGTTCCATGCCATACTGTAGGTATAGGTCCTTCTTGGCCATGTTCTTTAGCCATTTCCATTACTCTTGCCCATGCATCTTCATAGTTATCAAAGATTTGACCATCTACTTTATAGTTCCATTTATCATCAGGAACACCATTAATTCCATAGTCAAGTACTTGATTCCAGTTAATATCTACCTGTGCTCCAGCCGTATCCATAAATGCCATTTCAATAATGTAAACTTCACCATTCATGAAGTTTCTATAGTTGGAACTTCCAGCATAATGTAAAACTATAGCACATTTAGAGTTTCGTTCCTCTGCATATTGTGCTAGGAGGTTTGCATGCACATGTTCTGGATACATGTCTGGATTTGCAATTTTAACGAATGCAAGTCTACCTAAAGGTTCAATATCACCTGTTGATTGTTCAGTTGAAACATATACAAAACCAATAAGTAGGAAAATGATAATAATAAATCCTATGTACCATTTCATTAATTTCACCATTTTTTTATTAGACTTGTTTAATTATCTATTTTTATAAATATTTATTATAATTTATATTTTTTTTTTAAACTTTATAATAATATGGACTATTTTAGTAATATTTCTTTGAGTTATTGATTATGTAAATCAATTATGTGAATATTAGGAGTTTTTTATAAATTAAATATATAATAATACTCTGATAATATTGTATTTATTTTACTATATTTTTAAACAAATCTTTTATTTATATTTCATATGTTGTAAATAATTGATTTTTTTCAAGATTTTAAATGTGTTTATTCAAAAACTATATAAAGGTTTGGTAATATAAAGTTGTATAATAATACCAAATAAAATATAAAAATGTATTAATAAGAAATATTTTTATTTCATTTATATATGGATTAATTAATATTACTTATAGTTGGGGTGATTATATGGATGAAATGTACACTGAATTTGATGCTGAACCAGAAAATATGATATTATCTATGGATGATTTAGATAAAAATATTCTAGAGTTATTAAGTGATGATGGTCGTAAATCATACAGAAAAATTTCCAGAGAATTAGGTGTTTCAGTAGGAACAGTACATAATCGTGTTGATAAATTAACAAAATCTGGTATAATAGATAAATTTGTTCCAGTTATAGATCATGAAAAACTTGGATATACATTAACAGCAATTATAGGTTTAGAAATAAAGGGTGGAACAGTAGCTTTCTTAACTGATAAAAAAGAATTTAAAGATAATTTGTTAGCAGTATATGATGTTACAGGACAATTTGATGGTATTATAATTGCTAAATTTAAAAATACTTTTGAATTAAATAAATTCATCAAATTATTACTTAATGAGGAAAATGTAATTAAAACATATACTCAAACTGTTTTAAACATAGTAAAAGAAGAATTAAATACTTCTATGATTAATTTTGAAGGATAATTATTTTTTTATAATAGAAAAAAATATTTTTTACTTTTTTCTATTAATTTATTTTATATTTTTTAATTATAAAAATTCATATTTTCTTATAATACATATTTTTTCACAGGATTATAATTAGTATTATAATGATATTTTAAGAAGATTACATGAAAAAAGTATATTTTACATTTTTAATAAAAACTATTAATAGAAACAGAGGGAGTTATAAATAATGACAGTTTCAGAATTTCCAGATACTCAGGATAAACAACCATCCATTCCAATATCACTAACAAGAGTTGGAGTAACAGGTGTAAAGAAATTAATAAAAATAAAAAGAGAAGATAAACGTCCTATTATTCTAATACCAACATTTGATGCTTTTGTAGATTTACCTAGTACTCAGAAAGGAGTACACATGTCTAGAAATCCAGAAGCTATATCTGAAATTGTTGATGAGGCTGCAAATCAATCGGAAATTCATCTTGAAAATATATGTGCAAATCTTGTAAAAAGATTACTTGAAAAACATGAATATGCATTACATGCAGAAACAGAGGCAAGGGGAGAATATATTATAAATAAATTATCTCCAGTATCTAAAAGAAAAACACAGGAAACAACACATATCATAGCAAGAGCAATTGCTATGAAAGATGATGAGGGTAATATTTCTGTTAGAAAAATGATTGGTGCAGAAGTTATTGGAATGACTGTATGTCCATGTGCACAAGAATCTGTTGAAAAGGATTCTAAAGATAAATTACTGGAATTTTTAGATGAAGAAACTACACAAAAAGTGTTGGATGTAGTAACATTTGCTTCTCATAATCAAAGGGGTGTTGGGACAATACTTCTTGAAGTACCAGAAAAACAAGATGTTAATGTGGATGATTTAATAAAAATAATACAGGATGCTATGAGTTCTCCTGTTTGTGAAATATTAAAACGTCCAGATGAAAATAGAATTGTAACAAATGCACATCAAAATCCAGTATTTGTTGAGGATTGTGTAAGAAACATGGTAA
Organism: Methanosphaera sp. DEW79; assembly: GCF_003266085.1. Classification (NCBI taxonomy): domain Archaea; kingdom Methanobacteriati; phylum Methanobacteriota; class Methanobacteria; order Methanobacteriales; family Methanobacteriaceae; genus Methanosphaera; species Methanosphaera sp. DEW79. Next base: position 23,598 of record NZ_MUZW01000019.1, read on the forward strand.
TAGGATTACTTGAAAAATATCCTAATTTACCTGATGATTCTGTAGTTACAATTAAACAAGTAAATCAAGAAAGTATTCATCAACATAATGCTTATGCTGAAAAAGTTGCATCTTTTGGTAAATTACGAGAAGAAAATAAGGAGTAGATAATATGGAAGTAATGGAAGTATCACGTAAAATTATGGATTATCTTGATGCATTTAAAGGTTCAAAACCTGTTGTTCATAATTCAGAAGCAATGATTATACGTGGAAAATCAGCAACTAAATTAAAACCTGAGGAAATTGTACCTAAATTAGAAGAATTATTTAAAGAATTAAATATTGAAAAAATTGAAATTAATTCTGAAAGGGCTCGTATTTTAACAAATCAAGTTGATCAAACATTTAGAAATACTACAGAAGTTTTTGATGAATCTAATGGTATTGCAGGTATTGAAAAATTAAAACATACTTTTGAAATCACTGGATTTGAAGCTGATTATCTAGTTGGACAGTTGGAAGATATGGCAATCTATGTTGTCATGTGGTTAGATAAGTCTGGTTTTGGACCAATGTTTGTTGAAGCTATGGTTGTAAAATTACATTCATTAGATGAATAGTTTTCATCTTTCCTATTTTTTTTATTCTATTTTTCGAGGTGATATTTTTGAATCAATTATCAAAACAAGAAGCTAGAAATATTTTAGATTATGATATATTTGATATACTTAACATAATAAAAAAAATCAATATAAATAAGACAAATAAGAATATTACATATTCTAGAAATATTTTTCTACCTCTAACACACATCTGTCAAAATAATTGTGGATACTGTACATTTAAACAAACACCACAAGAAGCAGATTTTTTATTAATGGATAAAGTGGAGGTACTTTCAACAATTAAAAAATCTATGAAATATGGTTGTACAGAAGCATTATTCACATTTGGGGAATCAGCAGATAAAAATGAATTAATTCAAGAAAAACTATCACGATATAATTATGAATCAATGGTAGATTACCTATATGATTTATCAAAAGAGGCTCTAAATAACTATAATATTCTACCACACACAAATATGGGCATAATATCAAGGGATGAGTTATATAAATTATCACAAGTAAATGCATCAATGGGGCTGATGCTTGAAACAACAAATGAAAAACTATTAAAAACAATAGTACATAGGGACAGTCCAGGTAAAAATCCAAAGAAAAGAATAGAATTCATTGAAAATGCTGGAAAAGAAAACATTCCATTTACAACAGGATTACTAATAGGTATAGGTGAATCAAAAAATGATAGAATAGATTCTCTTCTTAAAATAAGAGAAATACAAGATCAATATGGACATATTCAGGAAATAATACTTCAAAACTTCAAACCAAAAAGTGGAATACCTATGGAAAATCATCCAGAACCACCACTTGTTGATTTAATTAAATTAACATTAGTTGCAACTTTGATGTTTCCAGATATTAGTATTCAAATACCACCAAATCTAAATCAGAAATTAATATCATTGTTTGCATTTATGGGAGCCGATGATGTTGGGGGAATATCACCTCTAACAATGGATTATGTTAATCCAGAGAGTAAATGGCCAAAAATTAAAGAATTAGAATATGAACTAAATTCAATAAATTATAATTTAGTGGAAAGATTACCAGTATATGATAAGTACATTGATGAAACTTATTTAAAAAAAGAAGTTTATGAAAAAGCATTGAAACTTCAAAAAAGAATTAAAAATTAAAGTACTCTAATATCAACAACTGTATGATGAACTCCTGGTGAATATTTTTTAATACTACGTTTGTTTAGTACTTCAATATCACGTCCCTGCTTTTTAGCAGCGAGTTTCACTCTTTCAACTGGTCGTTTAAATAGAATAGGTTCAGGTGTAGATTCATGATAATGAATTATACCACCATTTTTAAGATAAGTTATTGCACTATCAAGATAATGATGTGTAGTACCAATATATCCCATCATGATTCTATCAGCAACATGATCAAATTCTTGGTTATTACAATCACCAAGAATAGGTTCTACAATATCTTCAACCTTATTTAACTTGATATTCTCACATAATAGATTATAAGAATTGGGATTAATTTCCACTGCATATATTTTTTTTGGATTAGAATGTAGAGCCATTGGAATTGTAAAGTATCCAATTCCTGCAAACATATCAATAATAGTTTCATTATCCTCTGGTAATTTACTCATCCTAAGTCTTTCACCAGTATTTCCCTTAGACCACATTACCTTTGCAACATCAATTGCATATTTACAATAATTTTCCTTATGAATAGTTCTAGTACCTTCACCATATATCATTTCAATTTCAGGTTCCCTTTTTTGTCCATGTATATGTCCAATTTTAATAATTCTATTGATATATGGAAGTTTTACTATTTCATCAATATCTTCTGGTACTTTCTTAACAACTAATATGTCTCCAATTAATTTCCCTTTCATTATTATCCCATTCTATTTTTTATTATATATGTACACCCATATAATTTATTAATTCAATTAAATCCTCAAATGCCATTAATTCCTGTTTTAGAACATCATTCTTACTTAATGTTCCACTCATTTCACCATCAGCAGTTAACATATCTGGTCCACGATGTATTAATCTGAATTTACCATCACTTCTAAATATTTTCTCAGCAACAAGGTCATGAACATAACATCTTCCAGGTATAATTACAGTATCCTTCACTTCATTTAAATCTATTTCTCTTAAATCATGTTCAGTAATTAAACATGCAATCTCTTGAGATGTACTAACTACATTAACATAATCTGCAGCATTGAGATTTTCAAGAATCTTCTCAATATAGGGAGCAGATATTTTACTTGTAACAATAGTAGCTTCAGCTCTTACTGGTGTAAGTATTTCAAGGTACTCTTTATTTTTATCTTTGGATAATGCATATGGTGCATCAGTTTCAGGATCACAAACTGGTGTTCCTGTAACACGTAAATTATAATTTTTAGCAGTTTCTCTTACAAGATTCTCAAATTCTGTCAGTGTTTGTTCTTTTATTCCTGGAATTATAGGACCATTATTAAGAATAAGACCTTGATTTGCAGTGTTTGCAAATCGCATTAAAATTAATGCTTTAGCTCCCCATGATTCTAAATCAGCACAGGTTTTAGCCAGTATGTCTCCATCATTTACTCCTGGTATTATAATTGATGCTGCATGAACATCGCAACTTTCACAAAAACGCTTCAATGCTTGAATAGACACATCTGCTGTAGGGTCATGCATCCATTTTTCACGAAGCTTTGCATCTGTGGAAAATGCAGTGTAGGTAGTTTCAATAACTCCATTGTTAATGAGTTTATCAACTGTTGATACATCATCTATTCCTTTTCCACTAGTATAACCTAGATGAATAGGTAGACCCATATCATGTATTCCTTTAGTTAATTCAAGTAAATGAGGATAACAACTAACATCACCATCTCCTGTGATATTAACCAGTGTATCTTTAGGAAGTCTTGTTTGAAAAATATTAGTTTGTAGTGAGGATAATACTTGGTATGGTGGGAAATAATCCCTTGTCATATTAGTATCTGTTGTACAATGTGGACAACCAATTTGTCCTGGTGGACAGTTTTTACAACCTAATACCTTTTTTTGTGTAACTTTTTTGAAATAACAGTATTCACAAAAACCTCTACAGTTTTTTCCTGGTATTCCTCCAACATCGGCCATAATTTGCATAAATATTTATTTCTAAATTATATATTTTAATAGTATCGATAGAATATTCATGGATAAATAATATTTTTTTAGGAAAATAAGATATTATTTCACGTATTTTGGAATATATTCTCTTCAAATTCTTTTGTTAATCATTATAATATTAATTCAAATGAATTTAAATTAGTAATACTTTTAAATATATTTTAAAAATAATTTTAAATAATAATATAATGGATGTAATCCATATCTATATAGTATATATGATAATATTTTGAGAACATATTAATCAAAGGTTGCATGATAGAAATGATTGGAAAAAATACACATATAGTTGACTGTAGGGAAACACGCGGAATAGGTGAAGGTGGTGGAATTGCTCAGCGTGGAACATATGCACAATGTGGGGATGAATTACTTGCTGTTGCAATGTCTCCAGGACGTAGACATATTACAAAACCAGTTTGTGAAATAACATTTGCTCTAAGAGAATCAAATATTCAAACAAGTACCTTGGTTCTTAATGCAGGTTCTGGAGTACCAAAAGACACGCCTAGTGGTGGAGGACAAGGTTTATTTGGTGTAACTCCTAAGGAAATTTCCCAGATGAGTAGACATAATATTGTATTGTTCCATTTTGGAGGAGTAAAAAATCATATAATATACAAGGCAAAACATGCTCTTAAACATATTAATAAACCTGTTATTATTATAGCACAATATCCATTGGATTTTGAAGATTTTGCAAAAATAGGGGTAAATACTGTTGCAGTAAAACCTGAAAAATCTGAAACACAGGGTACTATTGTTGAACTCATAACTGATGTTATTCGTGGAGAATCATGTACTCAAGAGAAATTAGATGAAATAATAAATAAAGTGGAAACATCCATTGTAAAATATACTAAGTAATTTGGAGAAATTATATGGAAATTTTCAACATGTTTTTAGTTATTTTAATGGGATTATTTGCAATTATTGCAGGAATATTTGAAGATTTAGAATCTGATGTAGCATCAACTAGTAATCCAAATTCACAAGTACAACTTGCACCACAAATAGGTAATTTACATAAATTATTTAATAGAGCAGTTTCTGGTGAACCATTACTTGTTGGTTCAATGGCTACAATATCTGGTGCAGTAGCATACACATTAATATATATACACCAACCAGTTTTATTAGTACTTATAATATCTTCACTTGTTGCTACAATAGTTCAAGTAATATTTTCCATTACTTCATACATGGGTCGTATAACAAGCCAAGCTTTATATAATCAACCATTATTCATGGACATGCTATATAAACACATTCCTACAAGTGCAGCACATGCATTTATAAGCTTATTTTCAATTACAACACTGTCTTACATCATGGTTTATTCATTAACACAACCTATACAAGTAGCTCTACCTATAGTAACATTCTTTGTGGGAATAATGTTAGGTTCTATTGGTTCTGCTGTAGGAGATATATTTTATGGTGCTGAAAAATTATATCAACATCATGAATTTGGAAGTGGAATTCCAGTTTCTGTAAATGGGCATATAACAACAAAATCAGCTCTAGGTTCAGAAAATTCTATTGACATGGCAAAGTTCTGTTCTAAATTTGGTGGACCTATCTCTGGTTTATGTTTTGGAATTATCATCTTTCTGAATTTCTGGACATTTTTAGTATTTGGAATTGTTGGAGGATTAATAGTAGGATTAATATTGGTTATTTTTTTAATAATACTAAATTATGTATTGGAACGAAATGCACGTTTAATATATGGAAAATATGGGGAATAATAATGATATTTGAATTATTAATTAGTATAATAATAGGATCTACATTAATAGGATTTGGAGTTCATTTTATACCTGTAGGTGGAGCACCAGCAGCATTATCTACAACTGCTGGAGTACCTACAGGAGCACCTATGATAACTATTGGTATGGGAATTACAGGAATACTTTCAGCTCTTTCAATGACGGGTCAGTCAGAAATAGTAATAATTCTATCAGGAGCAATAGGTTCAATGCTTATGATGGCTGTAACAATGTTTTTTTCAAATATGATACATGTTTATGGGGTAGGTGTTCCATTGGCATCTTCAAACTTTGAAAGGGATCCAATTACAGGTTTTAAACAGGAGGAATATGTAAGTCCTGGAACAACAGGTCATGGAATACCAACAGTTTCATTTATAAGTGGGGTTATTGGAGCATTATTTGGAGGAATTGGTGGAAGTTTGGCATTTTGGGCAATTTATAATTATATATTGGGAAATTGTCATCTTTCATCAATCTACACAAATTCTATTTCAGCAATACTTGCAGTAATGTTATTTTTTATTATTGCAGTAGTAGCATCATACAATATTGGTGGTACAATACAAGGATTTTATGATAAGAAATTTAGGAAAAAAATAGTTTCAGGTACATTTTCATGTTTTTTAATATCAATATTCTTGGCTATTATTTATATGATAATATTGGGTGGAATTTAAATGGCTGATGATTTAATACCTTCTCAGATAATAATTTTAAGTTCTATTGTTGGCGGATTAATTTGTATAGCACTAAGTAGTATACCTGTGGTTGGTGGTATTTTTTCAATTATTGCAACAATATTAGGTGTTATTTGTGGAACAAATACACTTAGACACATAGGAAAATATAGTTTAGGTACTGGAGTTCCATCAATAGTTTATATGTTAACAGCAGCAGGACTTGTTAGTATGATATGTGGTGTAATGATATCAAGAATAATTAATCAAAATTTATTATATCCAATATTTAGTATGATAATAGCAATGATAATTGCTTTTGTAATTTCACTCATGTGTACACATATCTTCAAAATACAAGTTGAAATATTAAGAAAATCATTCATAACATTAACAATTGCAACAGTAATATCAATTATTGGAATGTCTACATTGATAGTTTCATCCTCTGATATTATGTTAATCTATTCAAATGTAATTAAAAATGGACTTATAATTATATTAATGATATTATCAGTCATGGCAATACAAAATCCATATAATTCTTGTATGGGACCAAATGAAGATCAGTATAGAACATTATCATTATCCTTATCCAATGCATTTTTAATGCTTATAATAATTTCAATTATTAGTATTTTAAATAGTTCATACTGGTATATTTACATTATAATATCAATTATTGGATGGTTAGTTTCATTTAAATTATATATTAAATATACAAAACAGCAAGCTGCACTAATAAAATGGTCTGGACTATGGCCTAATAATGATGAAGGGGGAATATAATTGGTAGATACAACAGCAGTTATAATTGATGATGATTTAGTTTTAGATGTTAATAATGGTATAATAGGAACAAAAGATAATAATCAAAAACAACATCTTCCATTTGATGATCTGGTAGAAAAAATAGATACTCTGGAAGTGGCAATTAATAATCTAGAATCATCATTAGATCCTAGAACAACATCTAATCTATCACAACCTGGAAGAGAAGGAATATATGAAAAAGCAGGATTAATTACAAACATTGTAATTGGTGTGATTATAGCATTAGTTTTCATACTTTTATTAGTATAAAATAAGGGGAGATTATATGGCAGATAAAAAAGAAGTTATTCAAAATTGGCCCTTAGAAACTGGGGATTATGCAGTGGGAAATGTTGAAAGTCCAGTAGCAGTAGTCTCTCTAGGTTCTAATATGAATGATGAATTGGTAGCTGCAGGGGCTGCAATTTCAGGACCATTACACACAGAAAACTTGGGAATAGAAAAGGTTGTTGCAAATATAATATCAAATTCAAACATACGTTATGTTCTTATATGTGGATCTGAGGTTCAAGGACATATTACTGGTAAAACAGTTGAAGCATTATATGAAAATGGTATTGATGAAGAGAAAAAATCAATTATTGGTTCTCCTGGAGCTATTCCATTCGTTGAAAACTTACCAGTAGAAGCTGTTGAAAGATTCCAAAAACAAGTTTCTATTGTTAGTATGATAAATAATGAGGATGTTAGTGAAATATCATCTAAAATAGATGAATGTATTAGTAATGATCCTGGAGCATATGATGAAGATGCAATGATTGTTGAATTTAATGAAACACCTGAAGAGGAGTTTGAAGTTGATGAAGTCACATTTTCTGATGATTCAGCAGTTGATTTAGCATCAATAGTTCTACTTGAGGTTGAAAATCGTATAAGTATGATGAATAATGAAATAAAACAAATTGCTTCTTTAGAAAAAATATCTTCAGGATATTATGCTGGAAAAATAGAAGGTATAGTTATTGGATTTATTTTAACATTGGTTTTTCTTATAATTATTATTCAAGGTTTGTGAGTAAATGATATTAGATAATATAGGTAAGTTAGTTGAATCTATAGAATATAAATCTCAGCTAATTGGAAGAAAAGAAAGATTAGTTTGTGGTGTTGAAAAAACACGTTTTAAAGGAATTCTCATAGGATTTATAATAACCTTGTTTATAGTGGGTTTACCATTTATTTCATATTATAGGGGAGGATTTTAGTGGGAAATGATTCAAAAAAGGATATTGAAGATATTAATAATAGATTAGATAGTCTAGAGCAAAAATTAGAGGAATCTCATGGTGAATTTTCTCAAAATTATGGAAAAAGTATAGGACGAGATATTGGAATATTATATGGTGTGGTCTTAGCATTATTAGTAGTTATTATTTTAATGAAATTTCATATAATTTAGAAAAAGGTATTATTTAAAGGTGTGTTTATGTTTAAATTTGAAAAAAAACAAGAAGTATTCGATATTTATGGTGTAAAGGTAGGTGGACAACCTGGTGAATATCCAACAGTACTTGCTGGAACTATCTTTTATGCTGGACATAATATTATTAGTGATGAGAAAAAAGGAATTTTTGATAAGGAAAAAGCAGAGACTTTATTAAATACTATGGATGAAATGACTGATAAAACAGGAAATCCTAATATTGTTCAAATATTTGGTGCAACTAGTGATGCAATAATAAAATATATTGACTTTGTAACATCTATTAGTGAATCTCCATTTTTAATAGATTCAACATCTGCACAGGCACGTATAGCAGGTTCAAAATATGTAACAGAATCTGGTCTTGCAGAAAGAACAATCTACAATTCAATTAATATGTCAATTGATAATGAAGAAATTGATACATTAATAAATTCTGATATAACCTCTTCAATAATTCTTGGATTTAATCCAACACAACCTGGTGTTGATGGGAAAATAAAACTATGGGATGATGGTGCTGGAGTTTTAGATAAGGGTTTACTTGAAATTGCAGATGACTGTGGAATAATTAAACCATTGATGGATGTTGCTGTTACACCTCTAGGTCAAGGTGGAGGTTCTGCAGTAAAAACAACATTTAAGGAAAAAAGTATATGGGGTTATCCTGCTGGTAGTGGAATTCATAATGTTCCATCAGCATGGGAATGGATAAAACAATATAAAAAGGAATATCCAGAAGTATGGCCTGTATGTGATATTGGTGCAAATATAGTTCAGCAAATGGTTGGTGGGGACTTTGTATTATTTGGACCTATTGAAAATACAAGAAAAGCATTTACTGCATGTGCAATGACTGACATGTTTATTGCAGAGGCTAATGAAGCTATTGGAATAAATGCTGTAGATTCTCATCCATATAAAAATTTATTATGATACTATGTCAATAGAAAAAGTTACAATACCTAGTATTTCTTCAAGTAAGATGGGTAAAGAGTTTTACACAGTCTTATCTGTTGAACTTGGAAATACTACTATAAAATCTATTATTATTACAACTAATATTAAAACAAATAAGAGTTATGAATTAAATAAATGTGTGGATTTAACTAGAAATGTTGATAATCCTGGAGACTCTGAAGAAGTATTTGGTCATACTATTTGGAACAAACCTTTATCTGGTCAAGTTATAGAAAAAGCTGTTTCTAGAATAATAAAAAAATCACTTAGTGAAGTAGGCTTGGATGTTAGTGACTTGGATTTTGTTGTAAGATCAACTGGTGTTGTTGCTCTTTCTTCTTTATCATATCACATGGATGTTATTATAAAGTCATTATCTAATGGTTGTCTTAATGCTGGAATTAAACCATCACAAATGATGGCTCCCTTTTCTATTAATAACATTCCAGAACATATTCGTAAATCTTCTTTTTTTAATAATATTAAATTTGATGGATCTATTGTGGGAGTAGCTTCTCCAAAGAAAACTGGTGTTGTATCTAATGAAATGGAAAGTCAACTTGTTACTGCAGGTATTAAGCTAGCAAGTAAAAGTTCAACTGTTGATTATAGAAATCCTGTTATATCTATTGATATGGGAACAACACTTGCAGGAGAAGTAGTTGATGATTCAAAACCATATGGTAAGTTAGTATGTAATTATATTGGATTGGCTGGTGGAATATCTGATATTATATTAAGGGGGTGTGATGTTATTGAAGATAATATGTCTACAATTGATATTGCAAATAATCAAAATAACATTCAATTTAATGAAGATATTCTTCATAAACATACAATTAAATTACATGAATTTATTGATATTATGAAAGTTCCCAAAAATCTTGATGAATTTGGACAAGTTAGAATAGATTTAACATTACAAAAACAAGAAAATATCAATATCATTGGTTCAAGAATAAATAATTCTAAAAAACTAATAACAACATTCAACAACATAACACAAGACTATACAAATTCTGAAATTTTACTTCAAATTGATGATATGTATGCATATTTTATTAAAAGACTCATAGACCAAACAAGTAAATTAAATATAATTCAACCAAAAACAACTTTGGGAATAACAGGAAGGGCTGGAATAACTGGATACAAACCATATTTCATAGAAAAGTATCTGAAAAATAGCTTTGATAATATATTATTTACACCAGATGGACTAGCACTTGGGGCACTAATGATGGCAAGATGTATGAATTCCCTTGGAACACCTATAAATCCTGTTGGTGGAAGTAGAGGTGGTATGTGCATAATGCAACAAAGAATAAAACTTTCTAAAAAAAGATAAAAAAAGAAAAAATGATTTTAGTAGGAATGGTTATTAGCCATTTCTTCTAATCTTTGAATCCTATCTGCTGTAGATGGATGTGTTGAAAATAAGTTTTGTAATTTACTTCCAACACCACTTAATGGATTCATAATAAACATATGAGCATCAGTTGACTTAGCATCCATCATGGGATCATTGATGTTTCCAAATTCTAATTTTCTAAGAGCATTAGCTAATGCTAATGGATTACCAGATATTTGAGCACCAGTAGCATCGGCTTTATATTCTCTAGATCTACTAATAGCTAACTGAACAATTGTTGCTGCAATAGGTCCTACTATTGACATTAACACAGCACCAATTATATTACCAGCATCATCATCAGATGCAAAAAACATTGCATATCTTCCATAACTAGCAATAGCAACGATCATACCAGCAACAGTTGCAGCTACAGAGCTAATAAGAATATCTCTATTTTTAACGTGTCCTAATTCGTGTGAAATAACTCCACGTAATTCTTCTTCATCAAGAATATTTAAAATACCTGTAGTCACTGCTACTACTGCATGTTGTTGGTTACGTCCTGTTGCAAATGCATTTGGAGTACTTGTTTCTATAATTGCTACTTTTGGTTTTAAAATATTAGCATTTGCTGCTAATTCACCAACAATTCTATGTAAGTTTGGAGATTCTGCTTCTGTTACTATTCTTGCATTGTATGATGAAAGTGCAATTTTATCAGAATAGAAGTAGGACACAAAATTCATGATTATAGCAAAGATTAAACCAAGTAAAATACCAAGTCCACCTAGTCTGAATATTGATCCTATAAATCCACATACAACTACAAGAACTGCTGATAAGAATCCAAGTAAAATTACTGTTTTTAAATTTTCTAACATACTCTTCTTTTCCTATATTGTTTTTGTTTATTTAAATTCTTTTTAGAATATAATTTTCATTATTTATATAGATTATGTTTTAAATACTATTTATTTTATGTTTATATTAATTAATAGATAGAGATAAATATATACATTATAATAAATGGAGCTTTAATATGACAACTGCATTGATTATGGCTGGTGGAAAAGGTACTAGATTAGACTTAGATTATGAAAAGCCAATGGTTAAAGTCAATACAAAACCAATGATAAGTTATGTAATAGAAGCATTATCCTTTTCAACATATATTGATAAGATATTGGTGGCTGTAAGTCCAAATACTCCATGTACTGCAGATTATGTGAAAAAATATCCTGTTATTGTAGTAAAAACTAAGGGTCTAGGTTATATTGAGGACTTATCAGATATTCTTTCAAATAGAAAATATGTTGATGAGGATGAAGTAGTTATGACAATAGTTTCTGATTTACCATTTATCACATCAACTCAAATTGATGATGTGTTAGATAATTATTATGAAAGAAAAAAACCTGCTATGTGTGTATCAGTTCCAGCATATTTATTTGAGAAATATGGAATAACACCAACAATGGTTTATGAAGGATTGGTTCCAACAGGTGTTAATTTACTACTGGCAAATAACAAAGAACAAGATCAAACAATTTATGTATCAAAAAATATAGAACTGGCTTTTAACATCAATACACTTGATGATTTAGATTTATCTGAACATTATATTAAAAAAAGATGGTAGTTTAAATAAATTATATATACTTTTGAAAATAAATATACTATTTAATAATGTTTATCAATTAGGTAATATAAGATACGTTTAGGTGGACACATATGACAAATGAAAGGGAATTAATTAAAGGCGAAGAAAAATTATGGGCAGATATCCAAGGATATCAAGTGGCAACTAGTAGTGCACGTATTCTAGGTCAACTAGAAGAATTAACAATAGATGAAAAAACAGGTAAAATTACTAACATTATAATTAAAACTGAAACTGACAGAGCTGTTAATGTTAAAGGTGCTAAACGTAATGGTGATTTATTAGTTGTACCATTTGGTAAAGTTGAAAAAGTTGGAGAATTTATTATAATCTCTGGATAAGGGAAAAGATACATTATCTTTTTTTTACTTTTTTTAAGCATATTTGAGAATGTGCAACAATTATGTTTTAGTATTTTTTTAACAAGATTTTATTGTTATTATGTTTATATTTATCAAATATTCGTATAACATAGCTAATAAAATATATCCAATTAATAGGACAAAATAGTTGTCGCACACTTTATTCTCCATATTTTAGACTATTTTTTTTATAAGAGATTATTTATTTACAAAAAGAGCATTTTTTACAAAAAGAGTAATTTATTTTATAGTTAATTACTTAACTTCTACATGGTTTAGATTTTTAAATATAAATCTGTAGGCTTTTTAACAGTTAAGTCATGAAAAACCAACAATCTATAATAGTATGATTCATAATTTATTATATAACTTAGGGAATTAACTATATTTTTTGAATATTAGGGAATTATTATAAAAAAGAGTGAATGAAGAAATTTCACATTCCTTCCATACTCATATCCATTAAATTTTTGGTTTCTTTTGCTAATTCATCAGGTAATCCTTTAATATCAATATCAAGGAATCCTCTTACAATCATGGATGCTGCTTCTTCTTCAGTTAATCCTCTAGCCATTAAGTATTGAATTTCTTCTTCAGCTATTTTTCCAACTGCAGCTTCGTGTGATAATTCCATATTTGTGGATTCTCCTCTAAGTTCTGGAACAGAATATATTTTTGATTCATCTGATAATATTAGACCCATACATTCAAGATGTCCTCTTACATCTGGTGACATACCTAGTAAATCTCCACGTGTATAGATTGAAGATTGATCTTCAGATATTGCTCTGGTTATCATTTCAGATTGTGAATTTTTACCTTTTAGTATGGTTCTTGATCCTTGATCAATTACTGAGTCTTCTTTTCCTGCAAGAATAGATTGGAAAAATACTTTACAATTATCTCCATTTGCATATGCTGTAGGATATGATTGAAGATTTCTTACTGGATGTGCTAGTATGTAGTTGGATATGTATGTACTATTATCTTCCATTATAACTCCAGTTCTTGGTCGAACATCCACTTCTTTAGCCCAGTTATGTACCATTGTAAAGGTTACTTTTGCTCCTTTTTTAAGATAGAATTCAGAAACACCGATGTGTGCTGCATTATCAACATGTTTTGCAGTGGAACATCCAGTTATTATGTTTATTTCTGAATTTTCTTCTGCTATTATGATGTTATGTGCAGTTTGTCTTACTTCATCATCACCAATATACATACATGCTTGTACTGGTATGTCTAATTTAGTATTTGGTTGACTTCTTATGAAGTATCCACTTCTTGCACCAAGTTCTGTTGCTGCGGTATATTTGTCTGCATCTACTTGTACAGCTTTCCACATATAATCTTTTAACCAGTCGTATTTATCAAGTGCTTGTGCTGTTCCCATTACTTCTACTCCTGGAAACATGTTTTTTACAAATATTTCAGATTGGTCCATTTGTAAAAATGATGCAGCTCTATCTTCTTCTGTAGCATCTACACCAACACTTGTTAATGTTTCAAGATCTACTTTTTGTAGGTCTTCTAATGAATCAATATGTTCATGTGCATCTGTAGGTTCTGAATGGAATTCTGATAAGTCAACATCAGCACCTATTGCTGCTTTTTTATTTATAGCTTTTTCGGCTTTATCTTTTATTGATACCATGTTTATACATCTCCAAATCCAGATTCTCTGATTTTTTCTATTATTTCTTCAGGTTCACCTGTACGTGCTATTTTTCCATCAATTAACACATGTGCATGTGTAGCATTTACAAATCTAAGTATGTATCCAAGGTGTGTAATGAGTAATCCACCTTTTTGACTGTTTTCATTTTCTTGGTCAAGTAGGTTAATAATTTCCTTGGATATTAATTCAACATTTTCAATGTCTACTCCAGAATCTGGTTCATCAAACATTATTAGGTCTGGTTGTTGGGCTAATAGTTGTAGGAGTTCTGATCTTTTTACTTCTCCACCACTGAATCCAAGATTAACATCTCTTTCTAGGAAGTTTTCATTTAATTTAAGTCTTTTTCCTAGATTAATAACATCTTCTGTTAGTTCTTCGTCTTCTTTGCATTCATTTTTCTTGTCTACAAGTTTTATTAGGTCTTTTAATTTAACTCCACGTATTGATGGGGGATTTTGAAATGTTACTCCTAATCCTAATTTTATTCTTTCAGGAGTTTCTAAGTCTGTTATGTCTTGACCTTTGTATATTATTTTTCCATTTGTAACTTTATATTTTGGAAATCCAAGTATGGTCATAAATAGTGTACTTTTTCCTGCCCCATTTGGGCCAAGTAATACGTGTGTTTCACCTTCATCTATGTTAAGATTAACGCCTTTTAGTATTTTTTTTCCTTCTACTTCTACTTCTAAATCTGATATTTCAAGTAGCATTTCATCACCAAATATTGTAATTATAATACAATTATTATATCATAAAAAAATTTTATTTTTAATATCTAATTAAATATATTTTGAAATATATTTTTTTTAACTTTTATAATTTAGGTCTCATATTGTGTTGTAATTTTTCATATTAATTTTTAAAATCATTTATTCATGTTTTATTTTCTATTTTTAATAAAGAAAATTTCTTATTTTTTGTTTTTGTAAGATAAGTTATTATTTTTAAATTTGTATTTGTTAATAATTATTTTTTTAGGTTTACCTAAAGTTTTTAAGGATTTTTACAAAAAAATTATATTTTTAAAAAAAGATTGTCTGCTCTTTAATCTACATGATCTGTGGATTAGGTGCGTTTTGAATTTATTTTTTTTCTTAATAAAAATACTAAAAATCATGACAAATTTCTTTCATTATATTTAAACTTAATGGTTTATAATATAAAACAACCTTTATAATAATAGTTATAGTGATATAATATTGTACATTATTTTAGTTTGTACATTTTTTTAATATTGTATCATTAACTGATACAATAAGCACGTGTTTAAATATTAATTTAAATGTCTAAATTCATTAAAACAAAAATGAGTTAGAATTATTTTTTTGAATAAAAAAATAATCATGTTTTTTAAATAGGAGGAAAAAATATGGCTAACGACGATATTAAGATAATCGTTTTCAGTTGTAACTGGTGCTGCTATGGTGGAGCAGATACAGCAGGAACATCAAGAATGCAATACCCACCTAACATAAGAATGATCAGAGTAATGTGCTCTGGAAGAATCGAACCTCAATTTATTCTCAAAGCTCTAAGAGAAGGAGCAGACGGAGTATTTGTAGGTGGATGTCATATGGGTGACTGCCACTACGATGCAGGTAACTACAAATTTGATAGAAGAATGAGATTAGTATACAGATTATTAGATGAACTTGGTCTTGAAAAAGAAAGAGTACAACACGACTGGATCTCAGCTTCTGAAGGTGAAAAATTCGCAAATACAATTAGAAGAGTAACTGCAGAAATCCAAGAGCTTGGTCCTTCACCACTCAAAGAACAAATAAATCAGGAGGCATAAGTAATGGCAGATAAAGTAAAAATAGGAACAATGTGGCTAGGTGGATGTTCTGGATGTCACATCGCATTAACTGATTTACACGAATTATTATTAGACGTATTAGACGTTGCAGAATTCGAATTCAGCCCAGTATTAATGGATACAAAATATGATGAAATTCCACACATGGATATCATATTCATAGAAGGTGGAATCCGTAACGAAGAAAACAGAGAATTAGCTGAAGTATTAAGAGAAAAAGCTGATATGGTTGTAGCATACGGTTCATGTGCAGAATTCGGAGGAATTCCTGGATTAGGTAACTTATACACTCCAGAAGAATTAGAAGAAGAAGCATACTTAAACTCTTGTTCTACTGTAAACCCTGATGGAATCATTCCAAGTGAATCTGTACCTCACTTAGAAAGCAGAGTAAGACCTTTAGCTGATGTTATAAAAGTAGATGCAGCATTACCTGGTTGTCCACCAAAATCTGAAGTAATTGCACAAGTAGTCATTGCTTTAGTAAAAGGTGAACCTGTGGAAATTCCAGATAACAACCTTTGTGATGTATGTGAAAGAGAAAAACCACCTACGGGTATGGCAATGGATACCATTAAAAGGCCATGGGAAGTTGGAGCAACAGACAAAGATTTATGTTTAGTACCACAAGGTATAATTTGTTTAGGTCCTGCAACCCGTCCTTTATGTGGAGCACAATGTCCAGCAGTAGATACACCATGTCGTGGATGTTACGGTCCTACTGACAAAATATTAGATGCAGGAGCAAAAATGATAAGTGCTATCTCATCAGACTTTGGTGTAGAAGACGATAAAACTGTAGATCCTGAAGAAGTTGCAAATCAAGTAGAAGATGTAGTAGGAACATTCTATACTTACACATTACCAGCAGCTTTAATCCCATTAAAAATTAAAAACTAATTAATGAAGGAGGAAAAAATATATGGTAGAATTAACATTAGAACCTGTAACAAGAATCGAAGGTCACGCTAAAATTACAGTAGATCTTGATGAAGAAGGAAATGTAAAAGATACAAAATTACATGTAATGGAATTCAGAGGATTTGAAAAATTCTTACAAGGAAGACCTATTGAAGAAGTACCTAGAATCGTACCTAGAATCTGTGGTATTTGTGACGTACAACACCACTTAGCTGCAGCAAAAGCATGTGACCAAGTATTTGGTTATAATGACGATGAAATACTTCCAGCTGCATACAAAATGAGAGAAATTATGAACTGGGCATCTGTAATGCACTCACACACATTAAGTTTCTACTTCTTATCTGCACCTGATTTCATAGGTGGAAAAGATAGAAAAACTAGAAATGTATTCCAAATTATTAAAGATGCACCTGAATTAGCTAAAAAAGCTTTAGCATTAAGAAGAAACTCTCAAGATATCGTAACTGCAATTGGTGGAAGACCAATTCACCAAGTATCCAACACACCTGGTGGAATTACCACTGAATTAACAGACGAAGAACAAAAAGATAATTTAGTAAAAGCTCAAGAAGCACTTGAACTTTCATTAGATACATGGGATGCAGCACAACCTATCTTTGAAGAAAACATGGATCTTATTAAAACACTTGGTAATGTAGAAACATACCACTGTGGTTTAGTAGATAAAAAAGATGGTAGTTGGGATATGTACAACGGTAATGTAAGAATGACCGATAAAAAAGGTGACATCTACGCTGAATTTGGTTCACAAGATTACACCGACTACATGGCTGAAGGCGTAAAACCATACTCCTGGTTAAAATTCCCATACATAAAAGAGTTAGGATATCCTGAAGGTATCTACAGAGTAGCTCCTTTATCAAGAATTAATGTATGTACAAAAATGCCTGATGCAGCAGAAAGAGCTCAAGATTACTTAAATGAATTCAGAAAAGACTTCGGATATGCTCAAGAACCTTTATTATTCCACCCAGCAAGATTAATCGAATTAGTAGCAGCTTCTGAATTGGCTGTAGATGGTCTTGAAGGAGATTTAAGTGGAGAAAAACGTCCTGGAGCTATTGACCGTTCACAAATCACTGGTAAAGGTGTAGGTATTGTTGAAGCATCAAGAGGAACATTAACTCACCACTACGAAACTGATGAAAACGGTTTAGTAACTAAAGCAAACATTGTAGTAGCTACAGTACAAAACAACCCAGCTATGGAAATGGGTATTCAACAAGTAGCTAAAAACTACATAAAACCTGGAGTAGAAGTTGACGATAAAATCTTCAACTTAATGGAAATGGTTATTCGTGCTTACGATCCATGTCTATCCTGTGCTACTCATCAATTAGATACCCAAATGAGATTATCTACAGTAGAAGTATATGATCACATGGGTAACTTAGTTAAAAAAGTCTAAGTAAATAAATCTAAAAATACGATCTTCTAATGAAGAGTGTACTTGAATTATGAAATAAGGGATTCTATCTCTTATTTCTTTTTCTTTCAAATATTTAATTAGTTTAAATATTTTAAACTAATAGGGTATTGTATTTAATATTGTTTGTTAGATATTACAAACAGATTATGACTAAAATAATACAAATGGGAACATAGACTTCATAGTATGAGATTTATCTTGACTAATGAAGCTATGCTTTTTATTTTTTATAAATTACTTTTTTTTGAAATATTAGTATTATTTTTTAAAAATAGTAGGATTTTTTAATTTTTTTTCTCAAAAAAAAACTGTATGTTTATATTTGATTTATAATTTCATCTACATTGTATATTGAGGGATTTGTTTTATTAAAATATACTCCACTAATGATGTTAATACCTAGTTTTAGATAGTTTTTTATGTCATTGTTTTTATTTGTAGCATATTTTATTTTCAGTTTTGTTTTTGGAAATACTATTCTTAGTATTGAAATTATTTTTTTAATGTAGTCTTGTGTATACTGTGGATTGTATTCTTCTGGTGTATCATAGAATGGATCATATCCTATAATTTCAATAACATCAGGATTTATTTTAAGTAAATTATCAATTGTATGTTTTAGGTCTACATGTCTTTCACAATTATTTATCATAAATTCACATACTATTTGAATATTTGAATTATCTTTAATTATTTTTGATAGTTTTGACATCTTCTTATTGAAATTTACATGATTTCTTTTAATAAAGGGATTGTGATTTGTTAGTGTATAATCAATAATCAATGAATTTATATTGTAATTACTAATTTCATAGTAATCATCAAAATTCTCTAATTTAACATTAACACCTAAATCATATCTACTCAATATTTTTAAAACTAGGATAAGATCTTCAATTTTAGAATTACATCTACCATAACAATTAATAGCCTCTATTGGATATGATGAAATATCTCTAATATTATAATCTATGATATTTTTAATATATTCAGGATTATATTTTTTATGTGACTGTGGTGTTCTATAACCACATGTAGGACAATTATCATCAACACCATAAATGTCAGGATAATAAATATTAGTTTCAAGTTTTATATTTTCATTTAATTTTCTTTGAGTATCTTGTGATTTTTCATATAAAAAAGTAATACTTTCTATATCATCTAATTGGAGAATATATTCTAAATCTTCACTTTCTATTTTTCCATTTTCTAAATTATTTATCACTATTTGTAACATTTTTTATCTCCATTGGATTTAACTCAAAAGAACTTAACTTAAATTTTTTTTTAATCAAGCATTTTTTAATAAACTTAAGGTCTAACTAAAAATAATTTCTTTATTATTTTACTTAAAAAACCTTTTTTTATAGTTTTAAATCTGATTTATTTTTACTTAAAAAGTAAAAACATTTATATGTTTATTCTTATTATATATTTCAATTGTAAGAATATTTATTACAAATAACAATTAGTATTACAAAATATTCAATAATAATGTTTATCTTTGTATTACTCATAATGAATTAAACGTACTATAAACGGTTATTAAATTATATCCTAGTGGTAATTCGTGTTACTAGGAGTATTTATTCTTTGTATGAATATTTGAGCACAAAAATTATGGAAATGTATTTTTAGATAACAGTTGGAGGGGTATATTTCTATTACTTAAGTTTATAAATAATTGATTTAAAACTGAATTTTTTTTCACCAGTACATTCAATGTACAAATATAAAAAAAATTACTTTCTTGTTTCATTAAATTATTTTCACCAACTAAATCAATTTAATGAGAATAACATCAATAGTAATTGTGGAAAAAAAGAGTATTATAGAACATAGTAACCCGGAATGAATATGATAATTTCATTTCTTAATGAATATAATTTAAGAGGTGTACATATAAATGCCAACATATGAAGACAAAATAGATTTGTATGGGGTAGATGGAAAACTTTTAGAAGAACAAGTACCTCTAGAAGCAATTAGTCCAGTAATAAACCCTACAATTAAAAATATTATACAAGAGATTAAGCGTTCTGTTGCTATAAACTTAGCAGGTATTGAAAAATCATTAGCAAACGGAGCATACGGTGGAAAAGCTAATTTTATTCCTGGAAGAGAATTGGAATTAGATATTGTTGACAATGCAGATGCAATTGCTGACAAAATTGAAAAAATGTTAAAAGTTAGTGATGATGATGATTTCAATTTAAACTTATTAAATGGAGGAAAACAAATATTAGTTCAAGTTCCTTCAGAAAGATTAAGTATTGCAGGTGACTACTCTGTAGCACCATTAGCAACAGGATCAGCATTAATTCAAGCTATTCTCGATACTTTTGACATCAACAAATATCAAGCTTCTGAAATTAAAACAGCAGCTATGGGTGGATACCCACACAACGTAAAATTAGGCGGAGCATTAACTACCTTATTAGGTCAAACAACTCACCTTGAAGGATTAGGTTACAGTCTAAGAAACATTGGAGCAAACCACGTAGTAGCTATTACAAAGAAAAATACTCTTAACGCAGTAGCTTTATCCTCTATTTTAGAACAAACTGCAACATTCGAAATGGGTGACGCAGTAGGTGCATTCGAAAGAAGCCACCTTTTAGGATTAGCATACCAAGGATTAAACGCAAACAACATAGTTTATGACTTAGTAAAAGAAAATGGTAAAGCAACACTCGGTGATGTAATTATTTCATTATTATCTAGAGCTTTAGATGATGGAGTAATCAGAGTAAAAGAAACATTACCTTCCGGATTCAAATTATACGAACCAGTTGACTGGGCATTATGGAATGCATATGCAGCAGCAGGTCTTATTGCAGCTACAATTGTTAACGTAGGTGCAGCAAGAGCAGCTCAAGGTGTAGCATCATCTATATTATACTTTAACGATATCTTAGAATACGAAGCAGGTTTACCTGGTGTAGACTTTGGTAGAGTAATGGGTACAGGTGTAGGTATGAGTTTCTTCTCACACGGTATTTACGGTGGTGGAGGACCTGGTGTTTTCAACGGTAACCACGTAGTAACAAGACACAGTAAAGGATATGCTATCCCATGTAACGCAGCAGCTATGGCTTTAGATGCAGGTACACAGATGTTCTCTGTAGAATCTACATCAGGTTTAGTTGGAGAAGTATATGGTAGCGTAGACAATTTAAGAGAACCAGTAAAATATGTTGCTGAAGGAGCTAGTCAAGTAAAAGATAAACTCTAATTATAAGGAATGTTTAAAATGTCAACAGATAATAATGAAGCAGAAGTTAATGTTATAAAAGCAACCGATGTAAAAATTTTTCCAGATAGAATTTTAAAACCTGAAACAACAGAAACTATCTTAAACAAGGTAATGAAGTTGGAAGGTGTTTTAAGAATTTTAATAAATGGTGAAAGATTACCTACAGTAGTGACTATGGGTCCAGCAAGGGGAGCACCAGTAAATCACACTGATAGGAAAACAATTAATGTTAAGGGTAACGATGTTCCATTGAGAGTATCTGTTGGAGAAATAATTTTAACAGTCCAATTAGACAATCTTGAAGATTTTGTAACAGAAGTCAATAATATTTTAGATGAAACCTTAAAATTCGGATATAATGTTTCAGTTGGTGTGTTTACAAAAACAAATACAACTGTAAGTGATTATATGAAATATGGTCAAGGTTTTGAAGATAAAATAGATTCAAGACTTATCGGATTAGTTGATCCAAATGCAAAATCATCAGAAACCATAAGATATATCAGGTGATTGTAAATGGCATATGAAGTACAATATTATCCTGGAGAAAGTGTTATTGCAGAAAACCGTAAAAAACACATGAATCCAGATCATGAACTTAAAAAACTTAGAAATATTGCAGATGACGATATAGTAAAACTTTTAAGTCACAGAAACCCAGGAGAAGGTTACAAAACAGTACACCCACCTCTTGATGAAATGGACTTTGAAGAAGATACTATGAAAGACTTCGTAGAACCAATCGACGGAGCTAAAAAAGGAATTCGTATAAGATACATACAATTCGCAGACTCAATGTATAATGCACCTGCTCAACCATACGACAGAGCAAGATCATACATGAGAAGATTCAGAGGAGTAGATACAGGTACACTCTCAGGAAGACAAGTAATTGAAATGAGAGAATCTGACTTAGAAGAAACTTCCAAATTATTATTAGAATCTGAATTCTTTGATTCCGCTAAAACAGGTTTAAGAGGAGCAACCGTACACGGTCACTCATTAAGACTTGATGAAGACGGATTAATGTTTGATGCATTACAAAGATACGTATTCGATAAAGAAACTGGTCACGTTGTATACGTAAAAGATCAAGTAGGAGTAGAACTTGATGAACCTATTGATGTAGGAGAACCATTACCAGAAGACGAACTTAAGAAAATAACAACCATCTACAGATCTGACAACGTCAGCTTAAGAGATGATGAAGAAGTTATTAAAGTAGTTGAAGCTATTCACTTCGCAAGAACTGATGGTGGATATGGTTTAGAAGTATTCAACAACGATTTAAAAAGTAAATTAGGTGGTAACTAATGGATAATGAGAAAAAATTATTCTTAAAGGCTTTAAAAGAAAAATTCGATGAAGACCCTGAAGAAGAAAACACTAAATTTTACTGCTATGGTGGATGGGAACAATCCGCAAGAAAAAGAGAATTTGCTGAAGAAGCTGAAAAAGCTGTAGAAGCACGTGGAGGATTACCATTCTACAACCCAGATATAGGTGTACCTCTTGGACAAAGAAAATTAATGGCATACCAAGTATCTGGAACAGACACATATGTAGAAGGAGACGACCTTCACTTCTGTAACAACTCTGCAATTCAACAATTAGTAGACGATATTAAAAGAACTGTAATTGTAGGTATGGATACAGCTCACGGTGTACTTGAACAAAGATTAGGTGTAGAAGTTACTCCTGAAACAATCAACGAATACCTTGAAACAATCAACCACGCACTCCCTGGAGGAGCAGTTGTACAAGAACACATGGTAGAAGTTGACCCTGGATTAGTAACTGATTCCTACGCAAAAATATTCACTGGTGACGACGACTTATTAGATCAATTAGATCAAAGATTTGTAATCGACATCAACAAAGAGTTCCCTGAAGAACAAGCTGAAATGCTCAAAAAATACATAGGTAAAAAAACCTACCAAGTAAGTAGAGTACCTACATTAGTAGTACGTGCTTGTGATGGAGGTACAACCTCCAGATGGTCTGCTATGCAAATTGGTATGAGTTTCATTTCTGCATACAAATTATGTGCAGGAGAAGCAGCTATTGCTGATTTCTCATACGCAGCAAAACACGCAGATGTAATTTCCATGGCTAGTGCAATGCCATCAAGAAGAGCAAGAGGTCCAAACGAACCTGGAGGTGTAACCTTCGGTGCATTCTCTGATATGGTACAAACAAGCAGAGTAACAGATGACCCAGCTGAAGTAACTTTAGAAGTTATTGGTGGAGCAGCACCATTATACGACCAAGTATGGTTAGGTTCATACATGTCTGGTGGTGTAGGATTCACACAATATGCTACAGCAGCATACACAGATGAAATATTAGATGACTTCATTTACTATGGTAAAGACTACGTAGAAGGTAAATATGGTGGATTATGTCAAGCTGAAGCAACTTCCGAAGTTGTAAAAGACATTGCAAGTGAAGTAACCTTATACGGATTAGAACAATACGAAATCCCTGCAGCATTAGAAGACCACTTTGGTGGATCACAAAGAGCAGCAGTTCTTGCAGCAGGTGCAGGTTGTTCAGTAGCATTCGCAACTGCTAACTCTAACGCAGGTGTAAATGGATGGTACTTAAGTCAATTATTACACAAAGAAGGTCACAGTAGATTAGGATTCTATGGTTACGACTTACAAGATCAATGTGGATCATCCAACTCACTCTCTGTAAGAAGTGATGAAGGACTTATTCACGAATTAAGAGGTCCTAACTACCCTAACTACGCAATGAACGTAGGTCACCAACCTGAATATGCAGGTATTGCTCAAGCACCACACGCAGCAAGAGGAGACGCATTTGCACTTAACCCATTAATAAAAGTAGCATTTGCTGATAAAAACTTATCCTTCGATTGGGCTCACCCAAGAGAATGTATTGCAAAAGGTGCTGTTAGAGAATTTATGCCTAGCGGTGAACGTGACTTAATCAACCCAGCTTTATAAGTTAGTTGATTTTGTTGATAAATATAGGGTTTAGTTTATATAATATGTTGAACATAAATATAGACTGGAGTTTTCCAAGTAAAAAAATATAAAAGTATTATATATATTAAATAATAATTTAGAGTGACCATGAGCAAGGTACGACCTGTATTACCTGGGTAAACAAGGTACGATCTGCATCATGTCATAGTAAAATTATTATGTACTTTTTTACTGGAAATAAATTACGGGACTTTCTTACTTAGAAAACTAATCCTTATATTTATTTCCTTTCTTTTATTCTTTTTAAAATTACTAAATTTTTAACTTATCTTGTAAACTATTTTTTTATAATATTTTTAATTATCTAATTTAAGCATGTTTTTATCATATGATAATTATTTTTTTATTTAATTTTAAGAATTTTTTTTTTGAAGGATAATATTAGTTAAAGTAATATATTTTAAGAAAGATATCTTTTATTTACTTAATTATAAACAAATATTAAATGGTGATAAATAATGGAATGTCCATTCTGTGGATTTGAAAATGAAAATGATGAATCTGTATGTAATTCATGTGGCAAAACCATGGATTTTCCACTAAATAACTCTAATATAGAAAATAGTCAACCAAAAGTAGATAAAAATAGAACTTCTATAGATAATAATAATCAACCAAATAACAAAGTAGATGTTCATTATTATCCAAATAACAATGAATATAACAATCAAAATCCTAACAATTACCCAAACAATCAAGGATATAATAATCAGTATAATAGACCATACAATACTAAAAGTAAGGGTATTGGTCTTCTATTAGGATTTTTAATTACTGGTGCTGGATTATGTTATGTGGATAAATGGGCAGATGGAATTGCAATGTTCTTTTTATGTTGGATTTTAAATATAATAGGAGTTTTAACATTAGGTTTAGGATTTATTCCAGCAATAGCTTTATGGATTTATTCTTTAATAAAAACTTCTGAGTATATTGATGCTTATAATGAGGGAAGACCATATTAAGAGTCTTCTTTTGTACTTTTTTTATAAAAAAAATTAGATGGGAGATTATATTTTTAGTAGATGTATTTACTATCATATTTATACACATCATTATCTTGACTAATAATATTACCTCTATTGATTGTCATGATGTTACTACCAACATAGTCTCTATTTTCAAAGGGTGTATATTTAGCTTTGGTGTATGTGTTTTCTATACTTATTTTTCCTGTTTCTTTCATGTTTATTACTGTAATATCTGCGTCATAACCTTTTTTGATTTTACCTTTATTTGGTATGTTAAATATATTTGCAGGATTAGTACTTGTTAATTTTACTAGTTGTTCTAATGTTAATCTCTTATTATTTACTTCTGTTAATAATAATTTTAGGGCAGTTTCAAGTCCTGGAATTCCTGCAGCACTCTTCCATGTATCTTTTTCTTTTTCTTCAATTGTATGTGGTGCATGATCAGTACCTATACTATCAAATTCATTTAAATTATCTATGGTTATGTTGTAGTTACTATCCCTTAGTGGTGGGTTTGTCTTAGCTTTAACTCCATATCTTTCATATGTTGTGTTATCTAGAAATATATGATGGGGTGTTGCTTCAATGGATATATTTAGTTTTTCTTTTGCTTCATGTATTAATTCTAATGTTTGCCTTGTACTTATATGACACAAGTGTAGTTGTAGTTTGTATTTTTTTGCTAATTCAATTGCTCTGTTTACTGCAATTAATTCTGCAAGTGCACTTCTAGCATAACTATATGTGATTGTTTTATTCTTATTTAATGGATTTTTCTTCATAGTTTTAATATTATAGTCAACTAATGTTTTATCTTCACAGTGTAGGGATAATGGTTTGTTTGTTTGACTTACATAGTTAAACATTTCATCTAATTGTTTGTTTGTATATAAATCCATGAATATTTTATATGATGCAGGTTTTTCACTCATAATATCCATTACATCTTGTCGTGTTTTTACACCTGCATGTAATCCAAAGTCAACATATGATTTTTTTGTAGCAATGTTTCTTTTTTCTTGGAAAGCTTTTTTTGTATCTGTTGCAGGTAGTGTATTTGGCATGTCTATTATGGTGGTGTATCCCCCATGTGCTGCTGCTTGTGTTCCAGTGGTCCATGTTTCTTTTTGTGTCATACCTGGATCTCTTAGATGTACATGTGTATCAATTAATCCTGGAATAATTATATTTTCTTTTATATCACAGATGGTATCTGTTTCTTTTTCTGAAGGTAGTATTGTTTTTTTAATATCTTTTATTATTCCATTTTCTATGATGATATTAACTATTTTATTATCTATTGTTTTACAGTTTTTTAGTACTAGATTACTCATCTTTTTTCACCTTCTATTTTCTTTATTTATGTTTTATTATACACTAATGTTTGTTTTTTTTTTAAACAAGTATATATTATAATAAACATATTTCTTTATTATATATTGTTGTAGGTTGATTTAATGACTCTTGAAGATTATGTTGAATGTATTTTAGATAGGGATAGAAAAACATTTTATGATGATTTAGAATGTAGTGGTTTAGAAATTCTTAATAATAAGAATAAAACTCCCATAATTGCAGATTTTACTGAATATTCTCCATTACATAATGGTCATTTATTTTGTATGAATGAAGCAAAAAAACAACATCCTGAATGTCTGTTTGTAGCTATTATTCCAGGTTTATTTGAACGTAATGGTAGAGGATTACCATATATATTACCTCGTAAAAAAAGAGCAGAGTTAGCTATTAGTTTAGGTGCAGACATTGCTATAGAAGGTCCTCCAATGGGAGTAATGGGTTCTGGACAGTATTCATTATGTTTAGCACTTCTATTTAAGGCATTAAATGCTGATTATATTCCTAGGGGATATATTAGTAATGACCCTAAATTTAAAATAATACTTGAATATATAAATAAAGGTAAGGGAGTAGCACCTAAACCATACAAGATAATTTCAATGGAAGATAAAAAGGTGTTACTTAATGGTAAGCTAAGTAATGATGACTATGTTATTGTTTCATTAGCCAAATCCTTAAGTAAAATTAATTTTAATTATGAGAATAAATTTATTTTTATTCCTCGTTTAGAAAATGTTAGTGGTACTAGGATAAGAGAATGTATATCTAATAATGAATTTAATGATTTATCAGATATGCTACCTAAAGAAACTATTAATATGATAGAAAAGGAAATCCAATTAAATCATGCTCCTTTACATGATTGTAGGTTAAATAAGCGATTAATATACAATGCTAATCATTTATCAAGGGAAGATTTATCTAATTTAACTCTTATAGATAATAAAACTGTTAATAATATAATAAATAACAGACCATTTAGTAATGTTGATGAATTATTAGATAGTATTACTTTTGGATTTAGTAGTCATAGAAAACAAAGAATACTAAGTGTATTGGAGGTATGTATTTTTAAGGATGAAATACATAAATATATTAATAATTATCCACAAAAAATTAAAATTTTAGGATATAAAAATAAAGAAGTTCTAAATAAATTTAAAGTTAATTTGGAAAATAATTTAAAAGGAGAAAATGGAAAAGTATGCCAATAGATGATAAAGATTTTGTAAAATTAAATTACACTGGAAAAGTTAAAGAAACTGGAGACGTATTTGATACAACATATGAAGATGTTGCTGAAGAAGCAGGTATCAAAAACGAAAACAAAGATTATCACCCAATGATTCTTGCAGTAGGATCTACTCAATTACTCTCAAAATTACATGATGAAATTAAAAAAATGGATGTAGGAGAAAAACAAACAGTAGAAATCCCATGTGAAGAAGCATTTGGTAAAAGAGATCCAAGTTTAATTCAATTAATTCCAATGAAAGAATTCAAAAAACAAAACATTAAACCATTTGTAGGCATGCCCTTATCATTAGATGGACAACATGGAATTGTAAGAACTGTAGATGGTGGAAGAGTAAGAGTAGATTTCAACCATGAATTAGCTGGTAAAGATATAATTTATGAAATTGAAATTGTAGATACAATTGATGATAATGTTGAAAAAATTAAAGGATTAATAGAAGTATACTATGGAAATCCTAACATTGACTTAGAAAAAACAGAAATTCTTATTGAAGATGGTGTAGCTAAAATCACATTAGATAAATTAGCAGGATTCGAACAAAGATCTGCACAAGAAATAACATTATCTAAATTCAGAGTAGCAAGAGAAACATATGAAAACATCGATGAAATTGAAAAAGTTCAATTTATTGATGAATATGAAAAACCTGAACCAGAAGAAGAATCTGAAGATGCTCCAGAAGTATTAGATGAAGAATAAGTAATTAATTGGGATTTATTATCCCTAACTTTTTTTCATACTATTTTTGATGTAACTTCAATTACTTTTTCACATTGAATTAAATCTTCAATAGTATTTAAAACAGTACTTATTTTCTCATTTTCAATATAACAAATTAATTTATTGTTTTCAACTTTTGATTCAATAAATCCTTCATTATCAGGATATAATGAGTTATATGCAATTTGAGCATTTTTATTATCTGAATATGTGAATGTTATCTTAGTTTTTACTTTCATATAAATAGAACCTATATTTTTTTAGTATATAATTTATTTTATATTATTAAATATTTCATTGTATATGATTTATAATTATTATGATAACTAAAACATACTAAATTAATAGTATTTATTAAATTAATTAACACTATTTTTATATAATATCTTTAACAAATCATAAATTAGTATATTCGAATTCATGTTTTTCATGTAATTCAATAATTTTAAAGAATACTATTTATTGTATTATTAATGAATTTTTTTTAAATATTTTTTTTATAGAAAAAAAGTATTTATTTTTACAGGAGGAAAAATCAATGGTTAGACCATACACAAGAAAAGATTATATTAGAAAAATCCCAGCATCAAAAATTGTACAGTATGATATGGGTAATTTATCTGGAGAATTTCCATTAGAAGTAACATTAGCAGTTAAAGAACACACACATTTATCACACAATTCTTTAGAAGCTGCAAGGATTGCTGCAAACAGATATTTACAAAGAACAACTGGTAAATTAGGTTACAGATTAAAAATAAGAACATATCCTCACCACATAGTAAGAGAAAATCCTATGGCTACTGGTGCAGGGGCAGATAGGGTACAAAGTGGTATGAGAGGAGCATTTGGTAAAGCAGTAAGTTCAGAAGCTTTAGTACGTGCAAACCAAAAAATCATCACTGCATATGTTCAAGTAAAAGACTTTGAAAAAGCAAAAGTTGCACTTAACAGAGCAGCAATGAAATTACCAGTAACCTGTAAATTAGTAATTGATAAAGGACACGACCTTGTTCAATTCTAGATATAGGTTATGGCTATAAATTCATAAAAAGGATTCAATAATAGAATAAATAGTGGAATTTATATAACCACACTATGGTTAATTTTAATCCTTTATATGGTTATAAATTAAATTTCGAAGAAAAGTAATGGAATGAAATTAAATTAAAGAAGAGTGTTATAGATGAATTATGTTAAAGTTTTTGAAAAATTAGGTAAGGAAGACATACCTATAGCAGGAGGTAAAGGTGCAAATCTTGGTGAATTAACAAATGCAGGAATTCCTGTACCACCAGGTTTTGTAATAACCTCTGAAACATACAATAAATTCATAACTAAAACTGGAATAATCAATCAAATTAATGATATGTTAAATGGTTTAGATATTAATGATACATTAGAATTACAAAAAGTAGCTGATGATATTAAAAATCTAATTATAACAACAGACATACCAGATGATATTCAACGTGTAATTATTGAAGCTTATAATGCGTTATGTTTAAAAGTAGATTTAGATGAAGTAGTAGTAGCAATAAGATCATCTGCAACAGCAGAAGATTTACCTGATGCTTCATTTGCAGGACAACAAGAAACATATTTAAATATTTCTGGAATAGATGATGTTTTAGAAAATGTAAGAAAATGTTGGGCTTCTTTATTTGAAGCAAGAGCAATATTTTACAGAGAAGAAAATGAATTTGATCATTCAAAAGTATTAATTGCAGTTGTAGTTCAACAAATGGTTGACTCTGAAAAAGCAGGTGTAATGTTCACTGTAGATCCATCTACAGGAGCAGAAGAAATGCTAATTGAAGGAGCATGGGGACTTGGAGAAGGTGTAGTTTCTGGTATAGTAACTCCAGATACTTGTCGTTATGATAAAATAAATGATAAAGTAAAATCATACCTTGTAAATACTAAAAAAACCATGTTTACTAAAGATTCTAAAACAGGTTCAACAATTCAAATAGATGTTCCAGATGATCTAAAAGATAAAAAAGTTTTAGAAGATAGTGATATTGAACAATTAGTAACACTTGGTAGAAGAATACAAAAACATTATGGTGCTCCAATGGACACTGAATGGGGTGTTGAAAATGGTAAAGTTTACATGTTACAAGCAAGACCTATTACAACACTTGATGATATTCCAGAAGATACTCAATCTCTTGATGATGAAGAAAGAGTAATTATTACACGTGGTTTAGGTGCAAGTCCTGGATTAGTATCAGGTACAGTTAAAGTTATTAAAGAATTAGATGAACTTGATAAAATTCTAGATGGAGATATACTTGTAACTACCATGACAACACCTGATATGGTACCTGCTATGAAAAGAGCAAATGGTATTGTAACAGATGAAGGTGGAGTAACATGTCATGCAGCAATTATTTCAAGAGAACTTGGAATTCCATGTGTATCTGGAACAGGTGAAGCTACTTCAGTTCTTAAAGAAAATACTAAAGTTACAATCGATGGTAAAAAGGGTATAGTGTATGAAGGAGACTTTGGTGGAGATAAAGATTCTGAAGAATCAACAACCACTCAAACAAATGTATCTGCAGCTCCATTAATAACAGTTACTGATGTAAAAGTAAATGTAAGTATGGCAGAAGCAGCTAAAAAAGCATATGCTACTGGTGCTGATGGAGTAGGATTACTTAGAACTGAACATATGATGTTAGCAACAGGAACAGTACCATATAAATTCATAGATGAAGGAAGAGAAGATGAACTTGTAAAAGTATTAGTGGATAATATTTTAAAAGTAGTTGATGTTTTCTATCCAAAAACAGTATGGTATAGAACACTTGATGCACCAACTGATGAATTCAAAACATTAGAAGGTGGAGAAAATGAACCTGATGAAGCAAATCCTATGCTTGGTTGGAGAGGAATAAGAAGGGAAATTGATCAACCTGATATTCTTAAAGCAGAATTTAAGGCAATTAAAAAATTACATGAACAAGGTTATACTAATGTGGGTGTAATGTTACCTTTATTACATAAACCTGAAGAATTACGTCAAGCAAAAGAAATTGCTAGAAGTGTAGGTTTAGAACCTCATAAAGATGTTGACTTTGGTATGATGGTTGAAACACCAGCAGCTGCGATAATTATTGAAGATTTCATAGCAGAAGGTCTTGACTTTATAAGCTTTGGAACAAATGATTTAACACAATATACCTTAGCTTTAGATAGAAATAATGAATTAGTAGCAAAACATTATTCTGAAGCACATCCAGCAATAATTAAATTACTTAAAAGTGTAATTAAAAAATGTAAAGCAGCTGGAGTAACAACAAGTATCTGTGGTCAAGCAGGTAGTAAACCTGAAATTGTTGAAATATTAGTAGAAGCAGGTATTGATAGTATTTCTGCAAATACTGATGCAGTTCCAACAATTAGAAAAATTGTTGCTAAAGTAGAGAAAAAAATCATGCTCGAAGCAGCTAAAAAAGCATTAATGGATGAATAATTACTTTAAAAGAATAAACACTCTTCACCACCCATTATTTTTTTAGAAAAATAATTACATATTTTTTTTAAACATATCATTTTTTTTATAAATTATTTGGGAATTTCTATTTTTAAATTTATTGTATAATTAAAAAAATTAGATATATTGTATTATACAGTTTGGATATTGTAGGTTTAATGTATGAATTCTATTTTTTTGTATCATGTTGTTGTCTAAGATATATCTATTAAAAACTATATATTTTATAATGATTATATTAACTAAAATTTTTTTTATAGGTTAAAGAATGTTTGATAAAGGAAGAAGTAAGGAAGATGTATTTAGGGATTTAAATGTTTTTCATAATATGGATATGAAGTATAGTTCAGGTAGAATATTAGGATCTATGTGTACAAAACCAGATCCTGTGGGATTAGAAGCATATAAAATGTTTATTGAAACTAATCTTGGGGATCCTGGTTTGTTTAAAGGTACTGCTTTAATGGAACAAGAGGTTATTAATTCTCTTGGTAACTTATTACATCTAAAGAATCCTTGTGGTCATATTGTAACTGGTGGTACTGAGGCTAATATTATGGCAATGTGTGTTGCAAAGTATCTATATGAAGAAGAAAATGAGGGTACTCCTGAGTTAATTCTACCAAAAAGTGCTCATTTTTCATTTAAAAAGGTACTGTCTATGTTGTCTGTTAAACCAGTTTATGTTCCATTGAATAATGAATATAAAATAGATGTTACAAAATTACCTGATTTAATAACTGATAATACCATGGCAATGGTTGGTATTGCTGGTACTACTGAGTTAGGATTGGTTGATGATATTCCCGAAATATCAAAAATTGCAAAATCATATGGAGTATATCTACATGTGGATGCTGCACTTGGTGGATTTATAATACCCTTTTTAAATTATAAAAATAACAATCAATTAAACTTTGACTTTAAGTGTAAAGGTGTATCTTCCATAACTATAGATCCACATAAAATGGGACTTGCACCAGTTCCATCAGGTGGAATTATATTTAGGAAGAAAAAATATCTTGAAAAATTATCAATTAAAACACCATACCTAACAAAGGACAAACAAACAACAATAGTAGGTACAAGAACAGGAGCATCAACAGCAGCAACATGGACATTATTAAACTACCATGGAATGGAAGGATATAAAAAAATAGTTGAAAAAGTAATAAATCTAACAACATACACATACAACAAATTAAATAAAAATAAACACGTTACAATAATACATAAACCAGAATTAAATATAATATCATTTAAGGTAGACAATATTGATGTTGACACACTACAAAAACAACTACAGGCATATGGATGGATAGTATCATTGGCTGAATATCCTCATGTAATTAGATTAGTTTTAATGCCACATATAAAAAAAGAACATATTGATGAATTTCTAGTGGATCTTGATATAATAATACAAAAAAATAGATAGTGGTTTTAGTAGTGAATAAGATTTATCCACCATAGATTACTTTAATGATTTCTAATTCATCACCATTTTTTACTTTTTCATCTTCAGTTACAGTATCACCATTTAATTTAACAACAACTGTTTCAATAGGTATTTCTTCTTTTTTTAAAATATCTGCAATAGTTGTGTTTTCACTAATTTCAATATCTTTAATATCTTTTTTATTGATTAATTTTATAGTCATATTTTATTCTCCTATTTTTTCATAGATTTTCTCTAGGAATTTACATGATTTACAAATATCTTGAGAAGCAGGTTCACCACACTTTTTACAGGTACCATTAGGTTTTCCAGTATGATTTGCCATATACTCCTTTTTAATTGCAGGTTTTATTTTTTCAAAACCATTGAGTATTGAATACATGATTGTTGGATGTTTTAGTGTAGTTTCTCTTATAAAATCACCTATTTCCATTCTAAATGATTCATGTGCATATGGACATCCATCAAAATGTACTTCAAATCCGCTTTCTAAAACATATAATCCTATTTCTTTTTCAGGTATTTTACGCAGTGGCTTTATTTTCTGTGTAAAACGTTTATCTTGGGAGAGTGTTTTATAGCCAATTCTTACCATATTATTAACGTTACCTTCTAAGTAATTCAT
Organism: Methanosphaera sp. DEW79; assembly: GCF_003266085.1. NCBI lineage: Archaea > Methanobacteriati > Methanobacteriota > Methanobacteria > Methanobacteriales > Methanobacteriaceae > Methanosphaera > Methanosphaera sp. DEW79. The sequence goes on from NZ_MUZW01000019.1 coordinate 58,452, forward strand.
AACAATACTTTGGGTTTCATCATCAAGATTATGTCCTGTTGCAAGTTTTGTTGCATTAACATCCCTTGCCACTTGATTAAATATTTGTCTTCTAAATACACCACAATATGTACAGGCATGTTGTGCATCATTACTTTTTGCTTCAGCTTCCATTATTTTATCAATAGTGAAGTTGTACTTATCTTTAAATGAAACAATATGATGTTTAATATCAAGTGCCTTTGCAGTTTCCTTAGCTATTCTAATACCCTCTTCACGATATCCACTAATACCTTCATCTATAGTAACTGCTTCTAGTGTAATTATATTTTTTTCCTTAAGAATATTCAATATCTTAAGTAGTGCTACACTATCTTTTCCACCAGATAACCCTACAAGAACCTTATCACCTTTTGTAACTAATTTTTCTTTCTTAATAGTTCTAAGTACTTGTTTTTCAATGGATTTTCTAAAACATTTACTACATAATTTCTGTCCATTGTATTTTCTATGGATAACTACATGTTTGCTTCCACATTGTGTACAAATAGTTTCTGTCAAATTTTAATCTCCCTACTTCAAAATATAGTGATTATAACTAAAAGTTTTTTTTAATTATCTTATTTTATATACAATTAAACTATTGTAGACTATTGAATATATTTTTTAAGATATTAATTATAGGAAAAAATAGATTTGATTTTAAATCATATTGAGTATCTGACAAAAATTTTTTTTTATATCCTTTTTTAAAATAATTCATCTATTCTACTTATTTTAACTTATATTGTTTTATTATTATTTAATAGTTATATATGATATGATACAATATGCATATAGATTAATATCAATTATTTGATCGTTATTCATGGTTTTTAAAGATAGTACTGTTCAACAAAGTACTTTTGTTCTTAAAAAGTTAGATAATGGAATTCTGAAGATAAATACAAAGACATGTTTTCATCTGTAAAAACATAAACTAACTAACATACTTAAAATTTATTGGGTTGTTGTATTACAATGACCTAATAAAGATACCTGTTTCTTACATTTAATATACTCTAAAAATACGTTATATGATATATAAATCATTAATTAATCTTTTAAAAAATAATTATCAGACTATTTCCATGCTTTTGGAAACGTCAGTCTTATCTGTGGAATGATATTTTCTTATATTAATCTTATCTACATACTACCTTTTTTCCTCAATCTTACCTGAATATTATTCATATCATATCACGTTCATATTTTATCATATCGGAGCTAAGAAAGTAGCATACCATGAAGTAACATAAAATATAAGTGAAGAAAAACATACTAAAGATGAGAATAACAGCACTGGAAGAAATCAAAGACAACTGCAACGAAATAATAAGAAGCCAAAAAACAAGATCTAGTACTAAAAACAGAATACACAGATAAAACTACGACAGAACTATGACAACATACGAAAGGAACTGGAAACAAAAAGATGGAATACACAAGAGTTAGTAATGATAAAAATCACTCTGATAAAAGAGAAAAACAACTATAAAAGAAGTAAATGCACTGGAAATAAAAGAAAACAACTACAAACAGGTACTAAGACAACCAGATAACATGAGCTTCGTGGACAGAATACGTGGAAGATGCCATGAATATGTGAAAGAATTAAAAGGATGATTTGTTAAATGATTACATTAGGTAAACTTACAAAAGTGAAAGATTTAAGAAAGATTTGGAATAATGAAGCAAGAGATTTCACACCTTGGTTAGCACAAGAAGAAAATCTTGAAATACTAAGTAATGAAATAGGATTGGATATTGAATTAATAGAAACTGAAGCAAAAATAGGTTCATTCAATACAGATATACTGGCAAAAGATACCTATAGTGATGATATAATAATTATAGAAAATCAATTGGAACAGACAGATCATGATCATCTGGGAAAAATCATAACCTATGCTTCAGGACATAATGCAAATACAATTATATGGATAGTTAAAGAGGTACGGGAAGAGCATAGACAAGCAATTGACTGGTTAAATGAACACACGGATAAGGACTTGAATATTTTTCTTATAAAAATTGAATTATGGAAAATTGATGATTCAAGTATAGCACCAAAATTCAATATCATATCCAGCCCGAATAATTGGACAAAAACAGTAAAAAGTTCTCAGTCACCCAGAAATAATATCACTGATTTAAAATTAACTCAATTGGATTACTGGACAAAATTTTTTGAATATCTAGATAATAATGATACTCCATTTAATCCCAGAAAACCACAACCACGACATTGGTATGATTTACCAATAGGTAACAGTTTATGTCATATCTCTTTAACAATGAATTCCAGAAAAAATGCTCTGTTTAACTATATTTACATAGATGATGATAAAGAATTATTTGATTATTTGTCCTCTCAAAAAGATGAAATTGAAAAAGAAATGGGAATAACATTGGATTGGAAAAGGTTAAACAATAAAAAAGCATCCATAATAGAAATCAAACATGATAATATAGATCCATTAAACGAAGAAAATTGGGATAGGATGATTAAAATACATATAAGGGATGCAGAGAAATTCTATTTTACTTTTAAAGATAGAGTTAAAGAATATATGAATAAGGAATAATATATAAAATTCATATTTCTGATATTTGATGTTATTTGATTATATAATTTTTCAAGTGTCTCTTCATCTATGCACTTTTTAAGTTGACATTCCCAGACAGTAATGACTCTCCATTCCATTTCTTCCAGTTCTTTTTTGTTGCATTTTTCACGCTTTTTATTTTCGTAAAGTTTATTTTTCCAGAAATCAACGTTGATTTTGGTATCAATGCATATTTGCATCCTTCATGATGATGCCAGAAACAGCCGTGAATAAACACAATAGTTCTGTATTTAGGTAATACTATGTCCGGACTGCCAGGATATCGTTTATCAATTACTAAAAAAGAGGATATTTGTTGGATACTCATATCTATAAAAAAAAGTTCATACTCTAGAATATTGGAAAATCTTGAATATATTGTTTATTTAGTTTTAGGGCAATTTCTGCCTTTTCAAGTTCCATACCTAGATATGCCGCATGTTCTAATCTACTAATTAAATCTCTTCTTAGTATTTCCTCATAGATTGCCCTTGCAGTTTTTGCTTGAATTACTGCTGTTTTTTCATAGTTTTGATATAATATTGCTTTAATAAGGTTATCCTCTAATATTATTTTAAAACTTCCCTTATCTTGAGTAAATTTTCCATCTGCTACAGCATCAATATGTGGTAGGTTACATGTTTCAATTGAAGCATCATCTTTTCTATATGCATCCTTTAGGGATACTAGATTAATACCTATATTTTTAGGTATTGTTTCTTTTTGTTTTGATATAAACATCATGTTAGATGTGGTTTTTAATTCTTTTATACTACCCTTAGTTTTAAGACTTGCTTCAGGAGTAAATAATATACTAACACCTAATTCCATTGCAATTCCACCTAATAGGGCATGTACTCCATTACTATCCGCATCTAATAATTCTGACACATTACCTACTCCAAAAAATAATAGTTTTGTAGGATTTCTTTTCCTAAATAAACTACATGCTACTATTGAATCTGTTAATGATGGACTGTTAATAGGATCAAGTAATACATCTGCAATTGTGGTAATATTTGAACATAATTTATCTATTTTTTCAAGTGATTTCACACGCTCTATTGGTGTTTGTGGAATGTAATTTCTTGAATAATCTGTTGGTAGAATAACAGCACTTACTCCATGATCTTCTATATTATCTATTACTTTTTCATAATTTCCATGATCAACACTAAGTATTAAATCAGCACCTGCTTCAAGTCCCATATTAATTTCATTACTATTTAATGTATCAATACTTACAGGTATGTCATAATTGTCTTTAATTAATTTTACCATATCATAAGCCATTTGAGGATTATTTTCTCCTGCATGCATTCCAATATCAATCATATCTGCACCAGAATCAATATAATACTGGGCTTTTTCTAGTAATTTTTTTTCTGTTAATGTAGGTGCATTGGCTATTTCGCCAAGTACTCTCATTGGAAAATCAAGACCAAGTGGGCAGTTATTTATAAGAATATTAGAATCTTTTTCTAGTAATTTTTCTATTTTCTCTTTATCAGCTGAATAATTGTTAATAATATCCATGGCATTTTCATACTGCTTGTTTCTAATTAGTATATTTGCAGGTTTTGATGTGGATAATGTGATGTTATCTAGTATGTCTAATGTAAGAGTAATGTCTGCTGCATTTGTTGGACCTTTGTATGAGGGTATGTTTAGTTGTTTTTGAATTTCAGCACTACTTTGTTGCATAAGACCAGGTGTAATTATCATGTCAATGTTATCAATAGGTGTGGTTTTATTAGAATTTATTGATTTGAGTATATTTTGTTGTTTTAAATGATATACTATAAGTTTGGGTGTTATAAATGCTGCAATAGGCATGGGCATGACTTTTAGATATAATTCATGTTTATCATAACATGATAGATTTTTTCGGATTATATTCTCTGCAAGAAGTCCAGTTATTATTAAAATCTTCATTTTTTCACACCCTTATTATATCAAATTTTTTTAATTATAATTAAATATAATTCATAGTATTTATATATACTATTATTATATTGATGAATTTATCATTATAAATTACCACAATTATAAATATAATAAAAAATATAATGATTTAACATGATTAATTATAGTGTAGATATTTGAAAAAATTCTATTTATAAAAAAATACATTTATCTAAACATAACTATTTTTATTCACAATATAATATTATGAGATGAATTGGAGGATATTCTCAATGATTGAAATAAGATTTCATGGAAGAGGGGGCCAAGGAGCTGTAACTGCAGCTGAAATTTTAGCTAAAGCAGTTTTTGAGGAAGGTAAATATACTCAAGCTTTCCCTTCATTTGGTGTAGAAAGAAGAGGAGCACCAGTAACAGCATTCGCTAGAATTAGTGATAAACCAATAAGAAGACGATATCAAATATACTCACCTAAATATGTGGTAGTATTGGATGATACCTTAGTAAATGTGGTAGATGTAACATCAGGAATATTGGATGATGGTTCAATATTACTTAACTCAACAAATAATGATTTATCAGTATTTGAAGAAAAAAATATTGATGCAAGTGTCGTTGATGCTACAGGAGTGGCATTAGATATTATTGGAAGAAATATTGTAAATACAACAATGTTAGGTTTCTTAGCAGCTAAAACTGGAGTAGTGTCTCTAGATTCCTTATTAAAAACAATAGATGATACATTTAAAGGAAAAGTAGCTAGTGTAAACAAAGAAGCTACAGAATTTATTTACAATAAATATGCAAATGAATAAGGAATAGGTGAAAATATGGTAGCAAAAGGAGCAGTTGTTAAAGAACCTGGAAGTACTAGAAAAAATAAAACTGGTAGTTGGAGGACATTTAAACCTGTTGCAGATAAAGATAAATGTATAAGCTGTGGTCTTTGTTATTTATTCTGTCCAGATGGTTGTATTTCAGTAGAATTTAATCATGATTATGACTATTGTAAAGGTTGTGGAATATGTGCAGAGGAATGTCCAGTTGACGCAATTAAAATGGTGAGGGAATAAATATGGTTAAAAAAGTTATATCATCTGCAGAAGCAGTATCTGAAGCAGTAAAACGTGCAAGACCTAGTGTTATACCTGTATATCCAATTACACCACAAACAAAAATATCTGAAAAATTAGCAGATTATGTTGCTGATGGTGATTTGGATGCTCATTATATAAAAGTAGAATCAGAACACAGTGCAATGAGTGCAGCAATAGGTGCATCAGGAGCTGGTGTAAGAGTATTTACAGCTACATCAAGTCAAGGATTAGCATATATGCATGAACCAGTATTTGCAGCAGCTGGTATGAGAGTACCAATAGTAATGGCTAATGCAAATCGTGCATTATCAGCACCTATTAACATATGGAATGATCAACAAGATTCAATATCTGAAAGAGATAGTGGATGGATACAGTTATATGCAGAAACTGGTCAAGAGGCATTTGATACAATATTACAAGCATATAAAATATCTGAAAATCAGGATATCTTATTACCTACAATGGTATGTATAGATGGATTTATATTAACACACACTGTAGATCCTGTTGAAGTATTATCACAAGAAGAAGTAGATTCATTCCTACCAAAATATACAAGAGGATATTCATATCTTGACCCAGAAGATCCAATGTCTTTAGGAACATTAGCAGATACAGAATCATACCTAGAAATTAGACATGACATGGAAATAGCTATGGAACACTCATTAGATGTTATTGAAGAAGTAGGTAAAGAATTTGGTGACTTATTTGGAAGATACTATGGTCTTATTGAAGAATATAAATCTGAAGATGCAGACATAATCCTAATAGCAATGGGTTCACTTTGTGGAACAATAAAAGATGTTGTTGACAAAGAAAGAGAAAATGGTAAAAAAGTAGGATTAGTAAGAATAAGATCATACAGACCATTCCCAAAAGATGCTTTAAAAGTAGCAGTTAAAGATGCAAAATTAGCTGTTATTGATAAAGATATATCCTTTGGTGCAGGTGGAGCTGTATATATGGATGTAAAAGCAGCACTTGATAATGAAACATATGGTTTCATAATAGGTCTAGGTGGAAGAGACATAACTCCAATAGATATAGAAGAAATCATTGAAAAAACCGAAAATCCAACAAAAGATATAGAATGGATAGGATTAAGGGAGTAGATTAAGATGAAAGGTATTGACGAAAAAGAATATTTAGCATCAGGACACCGAGCATGTGCAGGATGTGGTGCTACAATAGCTGTAAGATTAGCTCTAAAAGCATTAGGTCAAAATACAGTTGCAGTTTCAGCAACAGGATGTCTTGAAGTAGTTACATCACCTTATCCAGAAACTTCTTGGGAAATTCCATGGATACATGTAGCATTTGAAAATGCTTCAGCAGTAGCAAGTGGTGTAGAAGAAGCACTTAAAGCACAGGGAAAAGAAGATGTTAATGTTCTTGTAATTGGTGGTGATGGTGGTACAACTGATATAGGTTTACAATCATTATCTGGAGCTATGGAAAGACAACAAAACATAATATACTTATGTTATGATAATGAAGCATACATGAATACTGGTATTCAAAGAAGTAGTTCAACACCATTTGGTGCAAGTACAACAACTTCTCCAGCTGGAAAAGTAAGTTTTGGTGAAGATAAACCTAAGAAAAACATGGCAATGATTATGGCTGCTCATGGAATTCCATATGTAGCAACAGCATGTGTTTCTCATCCATATGATTTAATGGAAAAAGTTAAAAAGGCTGCAGAAGTGAAAGGACCAGCATATATTCATGTATTACAACCTTGTGCTACAGGATGGGGTTATGCTCCTAAAGATACAATTAAATTAGGAAAATTAGCAGTAGATACTTATGCATGGATTCTTTATGAAATTGATCATGGAAAATTAAATATTACAGTTAAACCAAAAGAAAAACTACCTATAATTGAATATTTAAAAGTACAAAAAAGATTTAAACACTTAGATGAAAAACATATAGAAGCTATTCAAAACTTCGTAGATCAACAAAGTAAAGAATTAGGTTTAATGGAATGAATTATTTAGTATAATTTTTTCCTCTTTTTCATCTTATTTTAAACTTCATAGAGAATTTTTTTTTAGAACTTTTTTTTTAGAAATTAAATCTAAAACACATTAATATTAGTTTTAACATAATTTTTTAATAACTAACAAAATTTTTTTTTATTAAGGATGAAAACATGATTACTCAAGAACAAATTGCAAATGCAGTATGTGAAATATACAAAGAAGCTGCAATAATACTGCCAACAGATGTTAAAAATGCACTTAAAAATGCTTATGATGTTGAAGAAAGCGATATTGCTAAGTTAAATATCAAATCTATACTAGATAATATTGATATAGCAGAAGAAAAAGGCATACCTATGTGTCAGGATACAGGTTTACCAATAATATTTGTAAAACTAGGAAAAGTAGAAGTGGAAAATCTTCAGGAAGGAATAATTGAAGGGGTAAAAAAAGCTACACAGACAGTACCTCTTAGAACAAATGTGGTAGACCCACTAACAAGAAAAAATACTGGAAATAACATAGGTAAATCAATTCCACAAATAAATGTTGAATTGTCAGATAAACCAGAACTTGAATTAACAGTATTTCCTAAGGGATTTGGTTCAGAAAACAATAATAAATTAGCAATGCTCCTACCAGGAGAGGGAATTGATGGAATTAAAAAATTCTTTAAAGAAGCAATAATATCAGCAGGAGGAAAACCATGTCCACCTACAGTAATAGGTGTAGGTATTGGAGGTTCATCTGACATGGTAATGAAACTAGCAAAGAAAGCATTACTTAGACCAGTAGGAGATAAAAATGAGGATAAAAGATTAGCAAATCTTGAAGATGAATTATTAACAATTGCTAATGATACTGGAATTGGACCTATGGGACTTGGTGGAAAAACAACAACATTAGGTGTAAATATTGAATTAGCAGATACACATACTGCAGGTTTACCTGTAGGGGTATGTGTTCAATGTTGGGCTGCAAGACATGCATCAATAACTCTTAAAGATGAATAAATCTCTTTTCATCTTCATATTTTTTTTTAAAAAATAGTAACTCTTTTTCTAACAATAAATTTTCTATAAAAATTTTTCTAAAAATAAAAAAAATGATGGGAGGAGAAGTAGAATATCTTTTTTGGCTTTAGAAAGGTGGTTAATAGATAAAAGTTGGGGATTTAAAGGATTTTTTTTATATTTTTTGAGTAATATATAAAGGGGAAGTATTACTTTTATCTTAAAATAACTTTTTATAACATAGTTTTTTTATTTAATTTAAATTTATAGGGATTAATTTATAATTTCAACTTTTTTTTAGAAAGACTACCTTTAATCTTCTATCTATTAACATTATATTTTTTGGATATTCTATTCAGTGTGATATTTTTGCATAAGTAGAACTCTTCCACCTATACTTTCAGATCTATCTGCAATTCTTTCAAGATATCTGGCTATTAATAAGAATGGAACCAATGTATTTATAGTACTTGTATCTTCTTTCATTGCTTTTGTTACAGTAACTAGGAATTCATCAAATAAATCATCAACAATATCATCATCTTCTTCAAGTTCTGCTGCTTCTTCAGGATTTTTTGTAAGATATGATCTGATACTTCTATTTAACATGTTTTCCACTTCTTGAGCCATTTGATCCATTGAATCTAATGGTTTTTTAGGAATTTTTTCTATTTCTATTTCATTAGCAATTTCTGCCATGTTAAATGATAATTTTCCAATTCTTTTTAAATGGTTAGCGATTTTTATAGTGTTTGCTACGAATCTTAAATCAGTAGCAACTGGTTGTTCCATTGCAAGAATTTTCACAGACATAGAATAAATTTCTTTACTTTCTTTAACAATTCTATTAGTATTTTCCTCTATGATTTTGTATTGTTCATCATTATAATTGTGGAATAGTTCTATAGATTCTTTATAGTTATCTATTGTTAAAGTAGATAATTTTTCTGTAGATTCTTCTATTTCTCTAATTTTTTTTCTAAATCTTCTTCTAAGTTCTGGCATTTTTTTATTCCTTCTTTTTTTATAATACTTATCCAAATCTTCCTGTAATGTAATTTTCAGTTTGTTTATTTTTAGGATTAAGGAAGATATCATCTGTATTTCCAGTTTCTATAATTTCACCATTTAAGAAAAATGATGTGTATTTAGATACACGTGTTGCTTGTTGCATATTATGTGTTACAATGACTATTGTGTAATCCTTTTTTAATTGGTTAATAAGGTCTTCAACTTTAATTGTTGATATAGGATCTAATGCAGAACATGGTTCATCCATTAATATTATTTCAGGAGAAACTGCAATTGTTCTTGCAATACATAATCGTTGTTGTTGTCCTCCAGATAATCCTAATGCAGATTTATCTAATTTATCTTCTACTTCATCCCATAACGCTGCAGCTTTAAGACTTTTTTTTACAATTTTTTCTATTTTATCTTCATCTTTTTCACCATGGATTCTGAGTCCATATGCAACATTATCATATATGGATTTTGGAAATGGATTTGCCTTCTGGAATACCATTCCCACTTTTTTTCTAAGTTCTACAACATCTACATTATTATCATAAATATCTTTTCCATCTAGTAGAATTTGTCCTTCTTTTCTAAAGATTGGTATTAGATCATTCATTCTATTTAATGTACGTAGAAATGTTGATTTACCACATCCTGATGGACCAATTAATGCAGTTACAGAATTTTTTTCAATATCTGTGTTAATATTTTTAAGTACATTATGGTCATCAAAGTATGTGTTTAGGTTTTTAACTTCAATTACTTTATTACTCATATTATTCTCCCATCATTTTCTTTTGGTATCTGTCAACAAGATAATTTGTTGAGATTGTTATAGCTAATATTATTACAATTAATACTGTAGCAGTTGCAAATGTATTTGGTATTGAAATACCTTCAGTAGCTAACATGTATAGGTGTAATGGTAGTGGTCTTGCTGGATCAAATATTGTTATTGGTATTGCTGTTGATGATCCAACAGTATACATAATTGCTGCTGTTTCTTCTATTGCTCTTGCCATACCAAGTATTACTCCTGTAATAATTCCTGGTATTGCAGCAGGTAATATTACATTTTCTATTGTCTGCCATCTTGTTGCACCCATTCCAAGACTTCCTTCTCTGTAGTTTGGAGGGACTGCTTCTAATGCATTTTCTGCTGTTCTCATAATAGTTGGCATTGCCATAATTGCTAATGTAAGTGATGCAGATAAGATACACCATCCTAAGTTTAAGAATTCTACAAAGAATGCTAATCCAAATAAACCAAAGATGATTGATGGTAATGATGCTAATGATTCAGAACAGAATCTTATAGCTTTTACAAATTTTCCTTCACCAGCATATTCATATAAGTATATTGCAGAACCTACTCCTATAGGTGTTGCAATTAATACTGCAAAGAATGTTACATAGATTGTAGACACAATCATTGGAAGAATTCCACCTTCAGCTCCAAAGTCTTTAGGACTTGTTGTAAGGAATTCCCAACTTATATGTGGTAGACCATTAATTAATATGTATCCTATTATCACAATAAGAATTAGTAATGTTAATAATCCTAATCCCCAGAATACATATTTCATTATTGTATCTTGTTTTTTAGTGGTTGATGCATTCATAAATCACCACTTCCTTGCATCTTAGATTTATATCCTATGTAGTCTGCAATTGCTATTAATATCATAATTACTATTAATAGTATAATTCCTGTTGCAAACAATGCATTATAATGTAGGTCTATAGCATAACCCATTTCTATTGCAATGTTTGATGTAAGTACTCTAACTGGTTCAAATATTGATCCAGGTATTTGAGCAACGTTTCCTGCTACCATAATTACTGCCATTGTTTCACCAATAGCTCTTCCCATTCCTAGAATAATTGCTGTTATTATTCCAGGTGCTGCTGATGGTATGATTACTTTATATATTGTTTGCCATTTTGTTGCACCTAGTCCAAGTGATGCTTCTTTAAAAGATCCAGGTACGGCCATAATAGCATCTTCTGTTACACTTATGATTGTTGGTAGAATCATTATTGCAAGTATAATTGCTGCTGCTATTAAACTGAATCCAGTTCCACCAAAGTGTTCTCTAATAAATGGTACTAGAACTACTAGTCCAAAGAAACCGTAGATTACTGAAGGAATCCCAGCTAAACTTTGTATTGTTGGTTTTAATATTTTTTTCATTGTATTGTTTGCATATTCTGTTATGAATATTGCACAGCCTACTGATAATGGTATTGCAATAATTAATGATATTACCATCATTTCAAGTGTACCTATAATCATTGGAAGTACACCATATATATCATGTTTAGGTTCCCATTCCATTCCAAAAAGGAAATTGAAAAATCCTATATGTTCTATTGCAGGCATACCTTCTATGAGTATGAATCCTATGATTAATAATATTATAATTACAGATAGTATTGCAATTATCATTAGACCTTTTTCTACAATTAATTCTTTTAATTTGATATTTGTCATTTTAATCCTCATTTCACATTCTAGAAAGTTTTAATTTACAGGGACTAAACCTTCTTCTGATACGATTTTTTGACCTTCATCACTTAGTACCCAGTTAATAAATGTTTGTGTTTGATTATCTGGGGTTGAATTAGTTAAGAATAAAAATGGTCTTTGTACTACGTAACTTCCATCTTTAATATTTGAATCTGTAGCTTCCACACCATTGATTTTTAATTTTTTAATTTGATTTTCTCTTAAATCTGATAATGATGCATATCCTATTGAATTTGGATCTGAAGATACTGATTGCATTAATGATCCTGTTGAACTTTGTACAACTGCATTTTTAACAAAGTCTTCATCATCTAACACTACTTTTGTAACAGCGTCTCTGGTTCCTGAACCATCTTCACGTGTTATTACATTTATTTTTCCAGGTGTTCCTCCAACTTGACTCCAGTCAGTTATTTTACCTGTAAAAATATCTTTTACTTGGTCTTTTGTTAGGTCTGATACTTTGTTATTTGGATTTACAATAATTGCTATTCCATCAGTAGCTATTTTTGTTTGTTTAACATTAGCTCCTGCTTTTTTGGATGCTAATTTGGAAGAATATGTTCCTATTTGGGCTGAACTTTTTTTAACACTGTTTAGTCCCATGGAAGATCCTCCTCCTTGTACTGTTAATTTATCACTAGAGTCTATTTGCATATACTGTTCAGCTAATTTTTCTGCTACAGGTTGTACTGACGTAGAACCTGCTATAGCTATGTTATTATGCTTTTCAACTCCTGGGGCAAAAACCATAAATCCAGCTATTAGTAGTATTATAACTACTAGTATTATGAATTTATAATTATGTTTCATCTAAATTATACCTCTAACTTTATAATTTTATTTCATTTTTTTCTCCCTGTATATTTCATAATTTGTAGGTAGTCTATTTAAAGGTTGGTTATTATGGGTACTTTTATGTGCAAAATAGGAACTCATTGCTTATGTAATTCACATATATTGTACTTTTTTAGAATTCATGTGAACTATATATGAATTAATAAAAAAAAGTGTTCCTAAATTATGAACTATTGTTCTGTAGATAAGTGAATAAAAAATATAAAAGAGTGTAAAAAAAGTGAACTATATTTTAAAAAACCTTTCTTATCAATTAGAATATTCTAAAAAAAAATAATAAAAATTTTAAAAATTAATTTTTATTATTAAAATACTTAAAATGGGTGCTGTTATTATAAGATTGGTTTTCAATATAAAATTGGGTTGTAGCTTCGGTTATTTCAATAGATATGTCTCCAATTCTCTCAAAGGATTTAACAACTCTAAATAATACTAAGTAATATGTTGAGTTTTTCTTATCTATATTATCTTTAGCCATTTGGCTGGATATTTTCTTAGTAGCTAATTTTTGTAAGTTAGTTAATTCCCTTTCATAACGATCCATTTTTTCCTTAATATTCACATCTCTTTTAAGAAAACTACGAACAGCTTTTTTAAACATAGTTTCTGACATTTCATACATTTCTTCTAATACATCAATAATTGGTTCTTTAACTTCCTTATTCTCCTCAAGAACAAATTTTGGTATATGACATATATGATCACCAATACGTTCCATATCATATGCAATTTCATTGAACATTATTGTGTTGTTAAATTCAAAGTATGGATCTAGTGATATAACTGTATCAGTGGATGACTTAATTTTTGTATACATATGATTTGTATTCAAATCTTCATCTAATGCTTTTTGAGCCAAATCAACATCGTTGTTTTTCAGTGCTTCAAATGACCATGCAAATTGTTTACAGATTTGTTCACCCATTTCCTTCATCATTTCCTTAATGAAGTATTCTCCAGAATATTCTGGTAGAGAATTTTCTGTTTCATAGTTTTCAGATATTTCATTGAATTTTTTTAAATCAACAACATATGCTTTTTTAATAACATTTTCATCTATTAATGGCTTTAATAATTTAGTTACATATCTTCGACTTATATTTAATTTTTCAGCAATTTCATCTTGTGTTGATGGTGCTTCATATAATATAATATCAAGAATTTCTTTTAATGTGTTATTTTTTATATTCTTAGGCATAATATAGCTCACTTTATTATAAATAATTATAACTTTTAAAAAAAATTTATTTATTTATGTATTATTTAATTTTTATTTATATAATAAACTTATCTATAAGACTTATAAAAATAATATAATAAATTAGGTGATAACTTTGACAATAAAAGAGGTCTGTGCTGGAAAACTAGTTGATCGTAAAAGTAAATTTTATGCACATTTATATCAGATAGAAAATCTTACAGATGATATTCAAGAAATACAGAAAATACACAATAAGAAATATAAAAAGGCAGCCCATCATTGTTATGCAGCAATAGTAGGTAATGATGAAGATTCACGTAATGATGGAGAGGTGGGATCTCCTGGTAGAGTACTACTTGAATTACTTCAGGAATATAATTTAGATGGATATATGATTATGATTTCACGTAAATTTGGGGGTATAAAATTAGGACAAGGTGGAGTAGCACGTGCATTTAGAAATAGTGGTCGTGGAGTAATAAAAACATATATTGAAAATTCTTAAAAAAATGTTTAAAAAAAATATGTGAGAGAGATTATTCTTCTTCATAATAATAGAAGTAATCTTCATCTTCATCTTTAAAATTTCTATTTTTATAGTTTCTTCTAGATTTATAATTTGTTTTGTTGTTAAATTTTTTGTTATGAAACTTCTTTGTATTGTTATGGAATTCATTTTTAAAATTATTATTTATAGGTTCATGTCTAAATTCACGATAATTATTTTTTTCTTTAATTTCATTAGGTACTGTAAGAGCAGTATATAATATTGCTAATATAATAAGTATATTTACATATTCCTTTAATGAACTAAATACTGAAAATAGCATTGAAGCTTGTGTACTTGTATCAGCATAACCTATGATTAATTCAATGATTCCTACAATAATTAAGATAATACCATGATGAGTACTAAGTTTTTTAGAGACTAATGGATATAATCCCATAACAATAAGAGCATAACCTATAGTTCTAAATAATGTCCAATTAGTTAATGATTCTAAGTTGTATACCACTGTATTAGGTATGATATTAATAGTACCTAGGAAGTGTATTAATTCTATAATTAAAATAACAACTAATGGAAATAAAAATAACAATCTAGTACTGATATGTGATGAGTCATCATGAGTTTCTTTAGTGTACTGATATTTTTTATTAATATTATAATCAGTATATGAACTATCTGTATCATAATAAGTAGTTTCTGTACTTGAAGCATCATACTCGGCAATCTTATCCTTTACAGGTTCTTTAATATATGTTTTTAACATTTCAGCCGCTAGTGATGATACAACAGCACCAATAACAGTACCACTAATTCCCATTACAGATGTTAATATTGCAGTAACTCCAGAAATTAGAGCTAAAATTAACATATCTGTTACGTCAGCTTTAACCATTTATCTAACTCCTTATTATTTTCTTACTAATTTCAAGTATATCTTTCTTATACTTAATATGTCTTGTGTAGATATAATATAAAGTTAAATATAATTTCTAGAAAAAATAGTTAATAATTTTTTAAATAAATCTTAATAAAATTAGTTTATTATAAAGTGCAGGAGATGGGATTTGAACCCACGTAGGCCTACGCCAGAGGATCTTAAGTCCACCCCCTTTGGCCAGCTCGGGCACCCCTGCATATAAAAAAAATATTATATTTCTTATTAATCAGATAAATATAAGCCTTAGGGGGGAATTGAACCCTCGACCTATGCCTTACCAAGGCATCGCTCTACCCCTGAGCCACTAAGGCAATTAAATTTTAGAATTAGTTTATTATAAAGTGCAGGAGATGGGATTTGAACCCACGTAGGCCTACGCCAGAGGATCTTAAGTCCACCCCCTTTGGCCAGCTCGGGCACCCCTGCATATAAAAATATTTCTTTTTTAAATCTAATTATTTCTGATTTGTATAAGAACAATATAATATTTCATCAAAGTTATATTTATACTTTTTGTTTTTTTAATTTATTTATGAAAATAGATTCTTTAAATATTTACTAAAAAAAATTACATAATTTCATGAA